>JANLXK010000409.1:0-17339 GCA_031365045.1 Gemmatimonadota bacterium
CGGGCACCTGGCCGATGGTGGAGGAACGCGCCATCCGACTCGTCGCAGTCGTGGGAATGCCCCGCACGATCGTCTTTGCGCTGCTGGTGCTCGCGGGCCTGATGACGTCGACGTGGCGGCAGCTCGTGCAGCGCCTGTACATCGGCCTGAGCGGCCGCGCATGGATCGCCCGCTCAGCACTGATGATCGTGTTGCTGTTCGTCATCTTCATCGGACCCGTCGTGCAGTGGGTCGTCGATCACGATGGGGCACTGGGGGCGGTGTGGAGCCTGTTGCCCGCGATCGTCGCCTCCCTGGTCGCGGTCAAGCTGCTCGCCGCGGGGGTGGTCGCCTCACGCTATGCCTGCAGCGGGCTGCTGAGTGATCGTACGCTGGTGACCGGCGCAGCCACCTGGGCCGCGGCGGTGTTCGCGCTCTACGGTGTGCTCGCGTGGCTCGTCGCCGGACCGCTCGTCCCCCAATACTTCCTCGTGTTGCTCGCGATCCTGGCCGTGCCGCTGGCGCGTGTATCCGCGGCTCCGCTGGCGCTCGCGTGGAACCGGCATCGGTGACCACCGTGACGCCCAGCAGTGAGCGGCCTCGCAAGAAGGGCACGATCACGGCCGTGCTGCTGCTCCTCAGCCTGCCGGCGGTGCTGGCCCTGACGGAGGCCGTTGTGTTCTACGCGACCAATCGCAGCAACGGCACGCTCGTCTCCTCCGGGCTCGCGCGCGAATACCTGTTGCACGTCCCCAGGAGCTACGACCGCGCCACGCCGACGCCGCTGGTCATCAGCATGCACGGCGGCGCCATGTGGCCGGCCGCGCAAATGGACATTGACCGGTGGGACCGGGTCGCCGACGCCCACGGTTTCCTCGTGGTCTATCCGTCCGGGGTGAGCGGACGAGGGCCCAGGGCCTGGAGCGCGGGCCGGGGGCCAGGCCAGGCGCGGGACGTCCAGTTCATTGCGGACCTGATCGATACCTTGCGGGCCGGCTACAACATCGATCCGGCGCAGATCTATGCCAACGGCCTGTCGAACGGCGGAGGCATGTCGTTCGTGCTCTCCTGCAAGCTCTCGGACCGGATCGCGGCGGTCGGGGTCGTGTCCACGGCGATCTTCCTGCCGTGGAGTGGGTGCACGGATCAACGCGCCGTGCCGATGATCGTGATCCAGGGGACCGCCGATCGTGCCGTTCCGTACAACGGCGGTACGTCGTGGGTCGCCCCCGATCTGTTTCCGAACATCCCGGCATGGACGGCACGAGCGGCCGAGCGCAACGGGTGCCGCCCGGACCCCGTCGAATCCGTGATCGCGACGGATGTCACCCGGATCGAGTATCCGGACTGCGTCGGCGGCGGCGCGGTCGTGCTCTACCGTGTCGAAGGTGGGGGCCACGCTTGGCCCGGCGGGAAGCCGATGGCGGAGTGGTTCGTCGGGCGCACCAGCAACGGCGTGGACGCCACGGCTGTGATGTGGCAGTTCTTTCGGGAGCATCCGCTCGCGGCGAAGTAGGTGGGTCGGGGCACGCTGACCGCCCGAGCGGCGTCTCACCGCAACGAGCATCGCCAACCCAGAGGTACGCAATGCGACCCCTTCGGTATTCCATCAACGTCACATTGGACGGGTGCTGCGATCATCGGGCAGGGATCGCGGACGAAGAGCTGCATCGTCACGCGGTCGAGAACCTCGAGCGGGCCGATGCCCTCCTCTTTGGCCGGGTGACCTACCAGATGATGGAGACCGCGTGGCGCTCCCCGCGGTCGGGAACGATGCCCGAATGGACCGAGCCGTTCGCCCGGACAATCGACGCGAAGCAGAAATACGTCGTGTCGGGTACCCTGGCCGGGGTCGATTGGAACGCGGAGCTGGTGCGTGGGGAACTTGGGGTGGCGGTGGAACGGCTGAAGCGGGAGCCGGGGCAAGGGCTCGCCACGGGAGGAGTGAAGCTCCCGCTGGCGTTGGCGGAGCTCGGATTGATCGACGAGTACGAGTTCGTGGTGCACCCCAGGATCGTCGGCCACGGGCCGACCTTGTTCGCGGGGCTCTCGAAGATGGTGGACCTGAAGCTCGTGGATCGGCGGGAGTACGCCTCGGGGGCGGTGGCGCTGCGGTACGTGCCGAAGAGGTAGCCCCCTTTCGATACTGGGACGGAGGGGGCTGCGAAACCGCGAAAGAACGAAAGCGCCGCTCCGTGCTGGATGGGGGCATCCCGGCAAGGAGAAGTGTTTTCGCTATTCCGTCCTTTCGCAGCCACCTCTTGATACAGCACCTGAGGAGGCGTGCAAAGACCGATCAGGCTCTTCGGTGCCGACGACCTGCGCGAAGCCCTTGAGGGCGCCATGCCGAGAGGCGCCTCTTAGGCGCCGAGGGGCAAGAGCGATCCTTACGCCTAGCGCCTGAGGCGCGGCAAGCCGCGCCGCAACGGGGCCAGGGGCGCACGCCCATCCAACAGCTCGCTACAACCCCGCCAGCGCCTCCGCTTCCGACGCCCGTACCACCAGGATCTTGGAGAACCCGGAGATCTCGAACACCTCCCGCACCGTCTCGTTCAGTCCGAACAGGCGCAGCGCTCCACCCGATCCCTGCAGCTTCTTGGCCGCGCCGAGCAGGACCCGGAGCCCCGCGCTGCTGATGTAGTCGAGCGCCGAGAAGTCGACGACCAGCTTCTTGGTACCCGCCGCCAGGACCCCCTCGATCGCCTGTTGCGCCACCGGCGACGTGTTGCTGTCGAGATTCCCCGCGATGGCGATGATGGTGATGTCCTGTTGCGTACGCGTGCTGACATCCATGTGATTCCCTCCCCGTTGACCGGCCTTCATTCCTTCCGCCAGGAGCTTCACCAGCACCACGACGTTGCGCTCGGACCGGCGGTGGTAGCTGACCTCGTCCATCATCCGCCGGACCAGGTGGATCCCCAGCCCGCCGATCTGCCGCTCCGCCACGGAAAGCGCAGTGTCGGGGGCGGCCCTGGCCAGCGGGTCGAACGGCGTGCCGTCGTCGGTGAGGGTGACGGTCACCCGGTCCCCCCCCAGCTCCACCTCGACCGTCACCTCACCGCCCGCCCGCCCGGTGAATCCGTGGACGATGGTGTTGTGCAGGAACTCGTCGAGGGCGACGTGCGTGCGCCGTCGGACCTGGGCCGGCAGCGCCTGCGCCTCTGCGAACTGGGCGAACGCCGCGCCCACCCTGGCCACCTCGCCGGGATCGACACCGATCGTCATGCGGAAGCCAGGGTTCATTTCACCTTCCCGAGGCCGATGGAGGACACCCGTGATCCTTCAATATCACCTTTCCGGAGCCAGCCAGCGCGGGGACGACTGAAGCACTCGCCTGCCGCCCGCCGTCACGGCGGCACCGGCCGACAGATCGACGCCGCCCCTCGGCTTCGCCCGCCCGCACCCCCGACTGGTCAGGGGGCCCGCCAGGGTGCAACTTATCCCCCGGGGACCCTGCCGGCGCCCCCCGGAAAGCACCGACCGGACCGGTTTTCCAACCTTTGGCGATCTGGGTTGTAATTGGAAGAGACACCTGCGGCGACAGACGAACAGGACCGCGCCTTCGTCCGGGGGTACCTGGAGGGTCAGCGGGACGCGGCTAGCGGTCTCATCGATCGCTACCAGAAACCCCTGTTCAACGTCGCCCTGCGGATGCTCCACGACGCGCAGGACGCCGAGGACGTCACCCAGACGGTGTTCCTGAACGCCCTGCTGAAGCTCAGGACCTACGACCCGAAGTACCGGTTCTTCAGCTGGGTCTACCGGATGACGGTGAACGAGTCGCTGAACGTGCTGAAGCGCCGGAAGTCGACGGTGGCGCTGGAAGAGGAGCCGGGCCTCCCGGCGCCGGGATCCGCCCCCGATCAGGTGACCGAGGTGCAGGACCGCGTGGGGAAGGCACTGCTGGAGCTGACGCCCGACGACCGGGCCGTGGTGGTGCTCCGCCATTTCGTCTCCTTCACCTACGAAGAGATCGCCGACGTGCTCGAGATCCCCGTCCGGACGGTCAAGTCGCGTCTCTTCACGGCGCGCGAACGGCTCCGCGACGTGCTTCGCGAAGGGAGAGGATAGCCATGCTGCACCGGGACCAGATCGAGCTCATCCAGCGGGAGATCGACGGCGCCAACACGCCGGACGAGAGCGTCGCCGTCCGGTCCCTGGTGGCCGAGGATCCGGTGGCCCGGGCGCTCGACGCCGAGCTCGGCCGGGTGAGCCAGCTCTTCGAGCAGGTGGGCCAGCGCGAACCCCCTCCCCGCCTGAAGCAGGCCATCCTCGATGCCCTGGCGCGATCGGCCCGCGCCTCACCGCAGGCCGCAGCGCACTGGTCGTCCCCGATAGAGATCATTCGATGGACCGTATCCCGCCTGGGATCGGTCGCCAAGCACCTCACTGAGCCCATGGAGAATGCGATCATGACCAAGAAGACACTGATCATCGGCAGCTCGATAGTGGCGGTCGTGGTCGTGATCGCCGCGGCGATCACCGGCTTCCCCCCCACGGGCAGCGGGTCCGGCACCATCGGCGGCGACGGCCCGATCAGCGGCGTCCAGCAGGCCTCCCGGTATCAGGGCCGGGCCATCACCCCCGCCGAGGTGACCCTCCAGAACCCCGAGATCTCGGTGCTGCTCCAGAACCCCGAGGTGCTCAAGCTGGTCACGAGCGAATCGTTCCGGACCGTGATGGCGAACGAGTCGTTCCGGACCGCGATGGCCTCCGAGGCGTTCCGGACCGCGATGGCCTCCGAGGCGTTCCGCACCGCGATGGCCTCCGAGGCGTTCCGCACCGCGATGGCCAACGAGGCCTTCCGGACCGTGATGGCGAGCGAGGCCTACCGCACCGCGATGGCCAACGAGGCCTTCCGCACGGCACAGGCCCAGGGCGCCTTCCGCACCGCGCAGTCGACCGAGGCGCTCCGCACGGCGCAGGCGAGCGAGTCGTTCCGTACCCTGCAGGCGAGCGAGGCGTTCCGCACGCTGCAGGCGAGCGAGGCGTTCCGGACGCTGCAGGCGAGCGAGGCGTTCCGCACGGCGATGGCCTCTGAGTCCTTTCGCACGGCGATGGCCTCCGAAGCCTTCCGCACGGCGATGGCCTCCGAAGCGTTCCGCACGGCGATGGCCTCCGAGTCATTCCGCACGGCGATGTCCACCGAGGCGTTCCGGACGGTGATGGCCTCCGAGGCGTTCCGGACCCTGCAGAGCTCCGAAGCGTTCCGCTCGGTCTCCCGGAGTGCGCAGGCGTCCGAGGCCTTCATGACCGAGGCGAACCGCACGGCGCAGCACACCGCCGAGTAATCCGCCGCTCCCCTTCGATCCCGGCCCGCTCTTACGGGGGCCGGGATCGTCGCGTACATTCTCTCAGTGCCCCCCCCCATCCATCTGCTGTCACGACGCCCAGGCCGATCCCTGGCCCTCCTCCTCTGTCTAGGGACGTGGGCGCCGTCTGCGCTCGCCGCCCAGTTCCAGACCCTCGAGACCGGCGATCTGCGGCTGGTCTACACCTCGCCGCTCCAGTCCTACCTGGTCCCCCAGGTGGCCCGGAGTTTCGAGAATTCCCTCCAGTTCCATCGCCAGTTCTGGCACTACGATCCCGACGGCAAGATGGAAGTGCTGATGCACGACCTCTGGCACTACGGCAACGCCGGCGCGCGCCCGGTCCCCGACGACCACATCACCCTCGGGATCGAGCCATACGCCCACGAGTACGAGTCGGGGCCCGCTCCCGAGCGGATGGGCTCCTCGATGAACCACGAGATGGCCCACATCTTCACGGTGGACAAGCCCACCCGGACCGACCGGTTCTACCGGTCGGTCTTCTTCGGCAAGGTGACCCCCAGCGCCGAAGCCCCGCCGTCGATGCTCTACGCCTATCTCACCACGCCGCGGTGGTACTCCCCGCGCTGGTACCTGGAGGGATACGCGGTCTACCTCGAGACCTGGATGAACGGCGGGCTCGGCCGGGTCATCGGGCCGTACGACGAGATGGTGTTCCGCACGATGGTCCGGGACAGCGCCCGGATCTACGACGTGGTCGGGCTCGAGTCGGAAGGGACGACGATCGACTTCCAGGTGGGGGTCAACTCCTACCTCTATGGCACCCGCTTCGTCAGCTACCTGGCGCTCCGCTACGGGAACGACTCCCTGCTCGCCTGGTTCAACCGTACGCCGGAGAGCCGGGCGTACTTCACCACCCAGTTCCAGCACGTGTACGGCCGGTCGCTCGAGGCGGAGTGGTCGCGCTGGATCGCCTGGGAGCGCGACTGGCAGCGCGCCAACCTCGATTCGATCCGCCAGCACCCGATCACCCCCGTCCGTCCGATCACCGACCGTGCGCTCGGTTCGGTCTCCCGGGGCTACTACGACTCCGCGAGCCACGCCCTCTACGTGGCGGTCCGGTATCCGGGGCAGGAGGCGGCCATCGCCGCCATCGATGTCGCGACCGGGCGGACCCGGCGGATCTCGACGATCACCGGGGCGTCGGGGTTCTCGGTGACCGCGCTGGCCTTCGATCCCGCCTCACGGACCCTGTTCTACACCACCAACAACGCCGACTGGCGGCACCTCCTCGCGCTCGACATGAAGACCGGGCGATCGCGGCGGCTCCTCACCAACGCCCGGATCGGCGATCTGGGCTTCGACCCGGCGGACCGCTCCCTCTGGGGGGTGCGGCACGACAACGGCTTCTCGACCATCGTCCGCGTCCCCTGGCCCTACACCGAGTGGACCCAGGTCCAGACCCTGCCGTACGGACGCGACATCTTCGACATCGACATCTCCCCCGACGGCAAGACGCTGATCGGGTCGCAGGGGGAGATCGACGGGTCGCTCCGGCTGGTGCGGATGGACGTCGCGGCGCTCCAGGCCGGGGACACCACGCATTCGGTGCTGTTCGAGTTCGGCAACTGGTCGCCGTCGAACTTCGTCTACTCGGCTGACGGGAAGTTCCTCTATGGGTCGTCCTATTACTCGGGCGTCTCCAACATCTTCCGCTACGACTTCGAGCGGCAGGTGATGGAGCCGCTGAGCAACGCCGAGACCGGCTTCTTCAAGCCGGTCCCGGTGAGCGCCGACTCGGTGCTCGTGTTCCAGTTCTCCGGCCGGGGATTCCTCCCATCGATGATCCCGAACCTGGTGCCGGAGCGGGTGAGCGCTATCCGCTTCCTCGGCAACGAGATCGCCGAGAAGCGCCCCGAAGTGCAGGGGTGGATGCCGCCGCCGTCCTCGCGCATCAATCTCGACTCGATGACGACCGCCACGGGGCCGTACCGCTGGAGCCGCAACTTCAAGATGGACAACGCCTACCCGGTGGTGGAGGGATACGAGGACGCGGCGGGCCGGACCACCGTGGCCGGGGGGATGCGCTTCAACTGGTCCGACCGGGTCGGCGCCACCTCGCTCGACCTGACCGCCTCCTGGTCCCCCGCCCAGGATTCGTCGTACGAACATCCCCATCTCCGGGCGGTCTTCCGCCACTGGAACTGGAAGGTCGCCGCCGCCTTCAACCGGGCCGATTTCTACGACCTCTTCGGGCCGACGAAGGTGAGCCGCCGCGGCTATTCGCTGGCGGTGCAGTACACCGGGAATCTCCTGCAGGACGCCCCGCGGAGCCTTACCTGGACCGCGCGGGCGGCGGGATACGGGGGATTGCAGACGCAGCCGGAGTTCCAGGGGGTCGCGGCCTCCTCCGACAAGCTCTACACCTTCTCCAGCGGCCTCGCCTACGGCTCGCTCCGGCGTTCCCTCGGCGCGATCCACGATGAGCTGGGGACGACCTGGGACCTGGGCCTCCGCGGCAATCAGGTCAACGGGACCTACTACCCCCGCGTCAGCCTCGATGTGGCGAAGGGGATCCTGCTTCCGATCGACCACACCTCGCTCTGGCTCCGGGGGGCTGCGGGCACCGCGCTCGCCGGGGACCGCTCGGACCCGAATGCGCGGTTCTTCTTCGGCGGGTTCGGGAACAACTGGGTGGATCACGGGAGCATCGAGCGGTTCCGTGAGGTGGAGGCCTTCCCGGGGATCGAGATCAATGACGTGAGCGGCGCCAACTACGGGCGGGCGCAGGTGGAGCTGACCTTGCCGCCGCTCCGATTCCGCCGGGTCGGGAGCCCGAGCCTCTACCTCCGCTGGGCCTCGCTCTCGCTCATCGCCACGGGGCTCGTGACCGACATGGACGAGACGGCCCTGAAGCGGACCATCGGCAGCGTCGGGGCGCAGACCGATTTCCGGCTGATCACCCTCTCGAACATGGAATCCACCGTCTCGCTCGGGTTCGCCGTGGCCGGGGGGAACTCCCTGCCCCAGCACACCCAGTGGATGTTCTCCTTCAAGATCATGTGACGACCCTCCTCTCGTTGGCCGTCAGCGTCCTGCCGGTCTTTCTGCTGCTCGTGGCGCTGGTGCTGATCGACAGCTACAAGCTCGTGGCCTTCCGCGCGGTGCTGCTCTCGGTCGGCGCGGGCGTCGTGGCCGGACTCGCCAGTTACGTGGTGAACACCGGGCTCGGGCCCGCGCTCGCCCTGGAGCCGGGGCAGTATTCGATGTACGTGGCACCCGTCATCGAGGAGTCGCTCAAGGCCGCCTGCGTCCTCTACCTGCTCCTCCGGAACCGGGTGGGGTTCGTCGTGGACGCCGCCATCCTCGGATTCGGGATCGGCACCGGCTTCGCCTTCCTCGAGAACCTCTACTATCTGCGGGTGAGCCCCGACGCGACGGTGTGGACCTGGATCGTGCGGGGGTTCGGCACCGCGATCATGCACGGCGGGGCCACGGCCATCCTGGCCATGGTCTCCAAGGCGCTCTACGACCGCTCCGCCGCCCCGCGGCCCTGGCTCATCCTCCCCGGACTCGGGGTGGCCGTGGTGCTGCACTCCCTGTACAACCATTTCCTGCTGCAGCCGCTCCTGGCCACGGCCCTGATCGTCCTGGTCCTCCCCTGGCTCTGCATCGCCGTGTTCCAGCAGAGCGAGCGGGAGACGAGGGGATGGGTGGGCACCGGTTTCGACTCCGACCAGGAGCTGCTGCGGGCCGTGCTCGCGGGGCAGGTCGGGGAGACCCCGGTCGGGAAGTACCTCCAGACGGTGCGGAGCCGGTTTTCCGCCGAGGTGATCGTCGACATGATGTGCCTGCTCCGCCTGCGGGCCGAGCTCGCCATCCGGGCCAAGGGGGTCCTGATGATGCGCGAGGCCGGGTTCGATCCCGAGCCCGATCCGGCCCTGAAAGGCACGTTCGAGGAGCTGCGGTACCTGGAGCAGAGCATCGGGAAGACGGGGCTGCTCGCCCTGCATCCATTCCTCCACACCACCACGCGGGACCTCTGGGAACTCAACATGCTCGACCGGGCCTAGCCGCCTCCCCCCGGCGAGCCGTATCTTCCGCCTGTCACCCCCGCGAACCCCCATCCGTCCAAGGACCTGTGCACACGCACCACCGAATGACCACGTCGCTGCCGGCACTGGGCCCGACCACGGACGGGCCCGACGGCGCGCCCGCGCGAGTGCTCGTCGTCGGCCCCGCCGGCGCCGCGCGCGACGGTCTCGGACTTCTGGTCCGGACCGAAGGGTATCTGGTGGACCTGGCCGGTGGGTGTGAGGAGGCCCTCACGAAGCTCCGGGCCGACGCCTTCGCCCTCGTGATGCTGGAGGCGCCCCGCTCCGACCCGGACGGCGAGCGATTTCTGGCGCTGCTTCGGAAGGACGACGCGCTGGCGCCGCTCCCGGTCATCGCGGTGGCGGCGGCGGAGGACCTCGAGGCCATCTCGCGCTGGCTGGAGCTGGGCGCCGACGATCATCTCCCCCGGGTGTTCAGCCCGGCGATGCTCCGGGCCCGCCTGCGCGCCGCGCTCGACCACCGGCGCCTGCGTGACGCCGAGAACCTCAAGAGCGAGATGGCCGTGGCGCGGAGCATCCAGCGGGACTTCCTGCCGGAATCGCTCCCGGTCACGCATGGGGTGGAGCTCAAGGCGGTGCTGCATCCCGCCCGCGAGGTCTCGGGGGATTTCTACGACGTCTTCACGCTGCCCCCCTCCGGCACCATCGTCATGGTCGTGGGCGACGTGTGCGACAAGGGGGTCGGGGCCGCACTGTTCATGGCCCTCTTCCGGAGCCTCATCCGCGCCTCCGCCGACCCCGTCGGAGGCGGCGCGATCCAGATGATCGGCGGGCGTCGCACCCTCGTGCGCCAGTCGCTTGAGGCCGCGACGCCGGCCGACCTGCTGACCCGGGTCGCGGGATTCACCAACGACTACATCGCCCGGCTGCATGGCCGCACCAACATGTTCGCCACCGTCTTCCTGGCGGCGCTCGACCCCATGACCGGGTATTTCGACTACGTGAATGCCGGGCACGAACCGGCGCTCGTCATCGCCTCGGATGGCTCCACCCTGGCGCTGCGTCCCACGGGCCCGGCGCTCGGGCTCCTCCCGGAGCAGCTGTTCACCGCGGGAGAGGGGCAGCTCTATCGCGACGAGTGCCTGTTTGCCTTCACCGACGGGGTGGCGGAGGCGCGGAACCCGGCCGGCGAGGCCTTCGGCAATGAGCGGCTCCAGGCCGCGCTTCGGGCCAGCGGCAGCTCGGCCGGCGATGTCGTGCGGGGGGTCGTCGAGGCGGTCCGTACGTTCATCGGATCGGCCGAACCGCACGACGACCTGACGTTGCTCGCCGCGACCCGCACGATCGGGTGGCCCGCCGGGATGGCGGCGACGCCGTCCCTCCCTGGCCCCGCCTGACGCCGCGTCCGACTGCGACCGCATCGCGTTACTCCGGCGTCGGACGCCTCATTACGATGGAGAAGTGACATGGTGCAGCAAGCAAGGAACACGATCTGCCTTTGGTACGATGGCGGCGCCGAGGACGCGGCGCGCTTTTACGCCAAGACCTTTCCCGATTCATCCGTGGGCGCGGTGTACCGCGCACCGGGAGACTTTCCATCAGGAAAGAAGGGGGATGTGCTGACGGTCGAGTTCACGGTGATGGGCATTCCCTGCCTCGGGCTCAACGGCGGTCCCGCGTTCAAGCACACGGAAGCGTTCTCGTTCCAGGTCGCCACCGCTGACCAAGCCGAAACGGACCGTTACTGGAACGCGATCGTCGGCCACGGGGGCCAGGAGAGCGAGTGCGGCTGGTGCAGGGACAAATGGGGATTGTCCTGGCAGATCACGCCGATCGCCCTGACGAAAGCGATCACCGATCCCGATAGCGCCGCCGCCAAGCGCGCGTTCGATGCAATGATGCAGATGACAAAGATCGACATCGCAGCGATCGAGGCGGCGCGCCACGGTTGACGCCTGGAAGGACGTCAGGTCTTCATGATCTTCTTCCCAGCCTTGCGCTTCTTGACCGGCCCCTTGCCGCCCGGTGCCTTGGCTGCGCGCTTCTTCGCGGCGGTGATTCGTCCACCTCGGCTCTTCTTGGCCATCTGGACCATCCTCGTGGTTTGCGTGAGCGTGCGTGACTGATCGAATAGACGTTCATCTCACGACACACCACAATACCTCGTCGTGCGTAGCGCTATCGTGCGATGCGCGCGGATGGGGACATTGCTTAGTGTCCGCAGCACGAACCCAGGCCAGGTGGCGGCGACGATGGCACGATACTGGTGGCAGTGCACGGTGTGCGGTGACAAGCCGGCTTGGCTGGCGGTCTGTCGTTCTCGCAGCATCGCAGCCTTCATCTGGGACGAACTTGCGCCAAGTGGATGGGACCAGGATCTGCTTCGTCGGACGTGCACGCGCAAGCATCGATCGCTGCGCATCACCTACCGGCTCCAGCGCGGCAGCACCGACCGCGTCAGCATCAGACACATTGTGGGACTGGGGCCGAACGGCGACTACCTCCCCATGCTCTGGGACACCTTCCGACATTCGCGGCCCCGGGCGCACTGGATCGATTTCAAGTACCAAAAGGGTCGTAGTCCGTGGGGCCTGACCAAGCGGGTGGTGCTCGAGAGGGCGCAACTGGCCCGGCTGCTCCGCACGTACACACGTGCGACCCGTCACGTGCTGGTCGCAGCGACCTGACCCGCGCTTGCCGCTGACGGCGCAGCCAAACCCCCGACCGCCCTCTCCCGGCGCACCATCCCTCACATCGCTGCACTCCAGCTGGACAATCTGCACCCCTGGTGCACATTGCAGAATCCCCTGACCGCCGTCGGTGCTGAATGCCGAGCAATTACATCCTCGATCCCCCCCACCAGCTCGTCCGCAGTCGAGCGTGGGGAGTGCTGACTGAACTTGAGAGCCATGAGCACTACCGCCGCTTGAAGGCGGATCCGGCGTTCGACCCATCATTTCGGCAGTTGTGCGACCTGCGCGATGTCACGGACCTCCAAGCATCGACCGCACACCTGCAGGACCTCGCGGCGCAGCGGGTTTTTGCCACTGGTGCCCGACGCGCGTTCGTGGCGCCGACCGATCTCTACTTCGGTCTCGCACGCATGCTGCAAGCGTTCTGTGATATCGAGGGTTCGACGATCGGGGTATTCCGGACGATGGCGGAAGCAGAGGAGTGGCTGGAGCTCCAGATACCCCCGCCCGGCCCCTGAGCACCTGCGGCACTCCGCATCCTCGCTATTCCAGCAGCCGGGATCCCGCCCAGCCGGACCGCTTCCTCCCCGCCTTTGGGTCCGGCGACCATCTCCATCCCCGCGAGACCGGGTACCAGGCGATGGGCGAAGCCATCGATCTCGTGCTGGTCCGGCGGAAGGCGCCGCCCCGCTGACCCTGACGGCGCCAGCCATTCACCACCGACCAGGAGCATCTCATGCAGCGCTACGTGCAGGTCTCGGGAATGTTCTTCGGCCTTTTGGCCCTCCTCCAGCTCACACGCACCATCCTGCAATGGCCCATTCAGGTCGCGGAGGTCACCGTGCCCGTGTGGGCTTCGGGCGTGGCGTTCCTGGTCACCGCCACCTTCGCATTCTGGGCGATGCGCTCGGCCAAGGCCGTCGCCTGACCGCATCTTCTCGAAGGAGCGAGCGATGAAGCACCTGCGTGCGGCGATCGTACTGGCGGTCGGCCTGAGCCTTCCGCTCCTCTCGTGCGCACCGAACCCGGCACCCGAGCGCACGGCCGTGCACCTGCCGCGCGGCGCCGCCGCGAACCTGCCGCTGAGCGACGCGATCCTGGTGGGCCATACGCTCTATATCTCGGGCCGAGCGGGGCTCGACCTGACGACGATGACAGTGCCGGCGGACCCCAAGGACGAGGCGCGACTCCTCCTCGAAGATTTCAAGCGGATCCTCGGCAGCGCGGGGATGACGCTGGACGATCTCGTGTCCGTCACCGTGTACTGCCCGGACCTCCCGCTCTATGGCGTGTTCAACGAAGTCTATCGGACTTACTTCTCCCGAGAGTTCCCCGCCCGCGCCTTCGTCGGATCCGGTCCACTCTTTTGCGGGGCGCGCTTCGAGATGCAAGGGATCGCGTCCAAGTAGATGCGCACCAGGCACCGCGCCCGGCGGAGCATTCATTAGGTTAAGGGACACATCTACCGGGGTGACCGATGGTCCAACCGCTCTCCTTGGAGGTCCGCCTCCCCCTCCCGTTCGTCGCCGCGGTCGAGGCCACCCGCGCCGCGCTGAAGACAGAAGGCTTCGGCATCCTCACCGAGATCGATCTCCGCGCCGCGTTCCAGGAGAAGCTCGGCCGCGATTTCCGCCCGTACGTAATCCTCGGCGCCTGCAACCCGCCCCTCGCCTTCGCGGCCGTGACGGCCGATCCGACCGTCGGGCTCCTCCTCCCGTGCAATGTCGTCGTCGATGGGGTGGGCGAGCGTGAGTCGATCGTGCGGCTCACCGATCCGGCAGCGCTGCTCGCCGCATCACCCGCGGGGCTGACGCCTGCGCTCAGTGAGATCGCAGCGGATGCGCGCTTGCGCATGGAGCGCGTGGTGCGCACGCTGCAGGGGAAGCGGGTGGCATGAAGCCCCGGGTCGGCATCGGCGTCCTCATCCTCCTCAATGGCCAGGTCCTTCTGGACCAGCGGCAGGGCTCCCACGGCGCGGACACCTGGGCACCGCCGGGTGGGCATCTGGAATTCGGCGAGACCGTCGATGGGTGCGCCCGCCGCGAAGTGCTGGAGGAGACCGGTCTCGAGCTCGGCGAGATCCGGGCCGGTCCGGACACCGACAGCCACTTCCCCGCCGAGGGGAAGCACCATGTCACGCTCTTTGTCGTCGCGGAGTCCGCGCTCGGCGCGCCCGAGCTTCGGGAGCCGGCCAAGTGCCGCGGCTGGGCGTGGAGGGAACAGGGGTTCCGCCCTGATCGGAGCGAGGGGGCGTAAGCCCCCGAAAACGCGCGGACCTCCGCTGAGTCGTCGCCGCGCACCAGCGTGGGGTTCCCGACGCCCCAGATTTCCGGATCGCCCCAGCACCCAGTACTCAGTACCCCGCGACCCCCGACCCGCCCCTTCATTCCCGTTCGTAGCGTTCGATACTCGCAGACATGAAGCCCCAGGACCTCCCCCTCGATGTGATCGGCGACCTCGTGGCGGCCACTTCGGTCGAGCAACGGACCGAGGCCTCCGAAGGGGCGCGAAAGAAGAGGAAATAGGAGCGCACCGACTCGCGCATCGCACGAAGGAATGAGACGCACCACCCTTTCGTGCAGCTTCCCCGAGAGTGGCCGGCCCGATAAACTCAAGAGCCGCCGCAAACGCGCGACCCTTCGACCGGCGGCATCCCTTTCGACCTGTGGGGACGCCGCCGATGAAATGGTCCTCCGTGGGCGCCCTGCTGGCCCTCCTTTCCACGACCGCACTCACGCCCGCCCAACGGGGTCCGCCACCCCCCGCCAGGACCGGCGTTCCCGTGCGCCACACCGAAGGGACGGTCCACGGCTTCCTGCGCCTCAGCACGGCAGACGGCCGGCGCCTCGCCGACGGCGATCTCCTGCAGGTGGTCCGCCACGACACCATCGACAGCCAGATGGAGTTCGACTTCGCGGACTCGTCGGTCTTCGAGGAGAGCGTTTCCTTCACCCAGCACGACGTGTTCACCATGCTGGAGTATCATCTCGTCCAGCGCGGCCCGGCCTTCACCACGGATCTCGAAGTCACCCTGTCCCGATCCGGCGACTACCGGGTGACGGCCACCGCGCATTCGGACGGCGTACGCAAGGAGTACAAGGGGAAGCTCGACCTCCCCGCGGACACCTACAACGGGATGATCATCAACGTCGCCAAGAACATCCCGGTCGGCACGTCGCGGACCGTCCACCTCGTCGCGTTCACCCCCAAGCCGCGGCTGATCGGTCTCGAGATGCACGGGGTGGTGAGCGCGGACCCGACGCAGCTCGGCCGGCGCACGGAGCGCACCGCGATCTATACCCTCAAGCCCAAGATCGGCGGTATCACCGGGGTGATCGCCCGTCTCCTCGGCAAGATCCCACCCGACAGCCACGCCTGGTTCGTCACCCAGGATGTCCCCGCCTTCGTCCGGTTCGAAGGTCCGCTCTACCTCGGCCCAGTGTGGCGGATCGACCTGACGGGCCCGTCGTGAAGCCCGTCGATGCCAACGGCCGCAACGCACCCGCGGATCGTCCGTTCCGGGTGCTCCTCATCGCCGGATCCGACCGCCGTCAGTATGACTGCCCCGGGATCGACTCCAAGGCCCGCGCCCTGATGTTCCGGATGGCCGACCGGCTGCCGCCGGAGTGGGAGATCGATCTTGAAGACCTGGGGAACGTGTGGAACCGGGAACAGATCCGCAGCTGCAACGGCTGCGTCTCCACTTCCGCGGCGCTCTGCGTCTGGCCGTGCAACTGCTACACCAGGGACAGTTGGCGGATGCCCGACCTGATGTGGAACCTGGACCTCTACGCCCGCCTCGACCTGGCGGACGCGTGGGCCATCATCGGGCCGGTGAACTGGTACGGACCCACCAGCAACCTCAAGGCGCTCTTCGACCGGCTCGTCTGCATGAATGGGGGGAACCCGCGCGAGGAGCTGATCGCGCACAAGGACCAGGCGCTGGCGATCCGCCTGGAACACTCGCCGGAGTGGGAGCAGTTGAGCCAGAACCACCTCGAAGGGCGTTCCGCCGCCTTCTTCTGCTACGGGGACGGGGGCAGTGACGAGCTCGACGAGGACGGACGCCCAAAGGCGCTGGGACACCCCGAATGGTTCGATCCGGCGCAGGAGCCGTTCACCGACATGCGGGACACCTATGCTCCGCTCGTCTGGCAGTGCCGCTACAGCGGGATCGAGGTCCCGGACCGGCTCTGGCACTACGCCGAGACCGGGCGAGGCAAGAAGTACAGTGACGACCAGGCGGAACACCTGGTGGACGACCCGGCCTTCTGGCGCCAATGCGACGCGTGGACCGATGCCTTCACCGAGCACGTGGCCCGCAAGGGGAAGGTCACCCCGGGGACCTACCGTGCCTACGGCTATCACCCGCCGTTCCACCTCTGGGCCGACCTCAAGTCCAAGTGGCGCGCCCTCCGTATGGCGCTCGGCGTCCCGCTCCCCGGCACTTCGCCGGCGATCCAGCAGGGACAGGGCCTGAATCGGGACGCCTCCATCTTCTACAAACGGGGGGAAGGCGCACGATTGCGGCGCTGAACGAAGCGTGCCCCTTCCGCACTTCGCCCCCCGCAGCTAATGTGAGCACGATATGATCCCTTCCCCCGGCCGCTGGACCTCGCTCAGCGTCGCCCTCCTGGGGGTCGGCCTCCTCGGCCACCTCCTCGCCGCGCAGGGCATCGGCGGCAGCACGATGGACTACCGGGCCCACGTCACTGGCTTCTTCCTCCTGACCCTCGTCTCCGGCACGATCCTCGCTGGACTCGGTCGCTTCTTCTGGAGAGGGCGCCACGACATCACCCTCCTGATCCTCGGCGCGCTCCAGGCACTCCTGGGCGTCGTGGTCTACTTCGCACGGCACTGGATCGGGTGAAAGGCCAGACTGTGCGGATCGCCATCAAGTGGGGCGTCCTCCTCGCTCTCGCCATCATCCTCTGGACTCTGGGCGTCCACCTGCTCGGCTTCTACACCGACCGCATCCAGTACGCGGCGCTCGTGGACCAGGTGGTCCTGGTCCTGCCGCTCGCCATCCTGACCCTCGCCCTCCTCGAGGAGCGCCGCCGCCGCCGCGGCACGCTCCCCGTCGGCCCCGGCGTCCTCCTCGGGACCGCGGTCGCGGCAGTCTCGGCCCCATTCACGATCGGTGCGCTCTGGTACTACCATCACCACATCAACCCGGAGTGGGTGTCGTACCTCACCACGTACGAAGGCCAGAAGCTTGCTACCGAGGGGGCCTCCCTCGACCAGGTCGCGGCTCGCATCACGCAACTGCAGCTGGGCGCGACCGATCGGAACCAGGTCGTCGGCGGGCTGGTGGGCACCCTGCTCGTGGGGCTCGTGCTCGC
>JANLXK010000039.1:0-1434 GCA_031365045.1 Gemmatimonadota bacterium
TTGGGGCCGAGGAAGCCGTAGACCGCGCCGGTGGGGACGCGGAGGTCCACCTGGTCGAGCGCGAAGCCTTTGTCCGCGCGCCAGGTGAGGCCGTCGGTGCGGATGGCGAGGTCGCTCACGCGGCACCCCCGGTGTGGGTGAGAAAGGCGGCGCGGAGGAGGTCGATGTGGATGCCGCGGTCCCCAGCCTCCTTGACCAGGGTCCGGACCAGCTGTTCCGCCTCGCGCCGCTGTTCGCGGGTGCGCAGGTCGGAGGCGATCTCCTTCACGTAACTGCCGCTCCCCTGCCGCATCTCCACGAACCCCTCCGTCTCAAGTTGTCGATAGGCCTGCACCACGGTGGCCGGGTTGACCCGGAGCCGGATGGCGAGCGCCCGGACCGAGTCGAGCAGGGTGCCGGGCGGCAGCTCACGGGCCACGATCGCGACCTTGAGCCGGTCGGCGATCTGGGCGTAGAGCGGGATAGGACTGCGGGGGTCGAGCCGATCGAACACCGGGGCCTCAAGTGTATTGGTGTGCCCACACAGTAGGTCTTATGGGGAGATCTGTCAATGGGGGGTAGGAAGGGACGAAGGTAGGAAGGTAGGAAGGGAGGAAGGGAGGAAGTAATCCGAGTCGCTTCATACCTTCCTCCCTTCCTACCCTCCTACCCCCTTCCAACCAAGAGGTACCTTCCGGCATCTCACCCTCGTGACCGATGCCGCGGCCCTCGCGCTTACACCTCTTTCCCCTGTTCGACCCCGCGTGAGCGAGGACGTCGCGGCCGCGCGCACCGGGGACGAGCTGGCGTTCCGCCGGCTGTACGACGCCCACGTGGGGCGGATCTACGCCGTTTGCCTCCGGCTCGAAGGGAACGTGAATCGCGCGGAGGAGCTGACCCAGGATGTATTCGTCCGCGCCTGGGACCGGCTGGCCACCTTTCGGGGCGAAAGCGCTTTCAGCACCTGGCTCCACCGCCTCGCCATCAACGTGGTCCTCTCCGACCGCCGGTCGGCCTGGCGCCGGAACAAGCACGAGGTGTTGCACGAGTCGCCGGAGGAACTCCCGGTCGCGGCGCGGGAGGCGCCGGCGGGGCTCGCGATGGACCTGGAACAGGTCATTGCCGCCCTCCCGCCCGGTGCCCGTACCATCCTGGTCCTGCACGACGTGGAGGGATATCGCCACGATGAGATCGCGACACTGACCGGGCTGACCGTCGGCACCTCCAAATCCCAACTCTTCCGCGCGCGCCGCCTGCTGCGCGAGGCATTCGAACGATGACCTTCCCCGACGACGACCTCCCCGATCCCCGCACCGCCGAACTCCTCGGTCGCGTCCCGCGCGCGATCACCCCGTCCCGTGACCTCTGGCCGGGGATCGAGGGACGTCTCCGAAAGCGTCGTGGGTCGTGGGTCAGTGGAACCAGTTTTGCGTATACCCCCACCACCAATGTGCC
>JANLXK010000444.1:0-7962 GCA_031365045.1 Gemmatimonadota bacterium
CGGAGAGGGGGACAGGGGGTGAGGTCGGGCCTTCCAAGCGTTATCTTATGGCGCGTCAGGACCGACCGTACCACCGTACCCGGAGCACCCAATGACCACCACCGCCACCGCCCCTGTGGGCGTCAGCCAGCTCTCCGAAGAGGAAGAGCTGTTCCGTTCGACCGTGCGTGAGTTCGCCGAGTCGGAGGTGAAGCCTCACGTCCACGAGATGGACGAGGCGGCCCAGTTCAAGCCGGAGATCATCACCAAGCTCTTCGAGCTCGGGCTGATGGGGATCGAGGTCCCGGAGCAGTTCGGCGGCGCCGGCGGCTCGATCCTCCTGGCGGTGCTCGCCATCGAGGAACTGGCCCGGGTGGACGCGTCGGCCGCGATCTACGTCGACGTGCACAACACCTTGTTCAACAACGCCCTGCTGAAGTGGGGCAACGACGAGCAAAAGCGCCGGCTCTTCCCGCGGCTCACCACCGACCTTCTCGGCGCCTTCGCGCTCTCGGAGTCCGGGAGCGGCTCGGACGCGTTCGCGCTCACCTGCAAGGCCGAGAAGGCCGACGGCGGCTGGAAGCTCAACGGCCAGAAGCTCTGGATCACCAACGGCGCCGAAGCGGGGATCTTCCTGGTCTTCGCCAACACCGACTTCACCAAGGGGTACAAGGGGATCACCGCCTACCTGGTCGAGCGGAACACCCCCGGCTTCACCATCGGCAAGAAGGAGAAGAAGCTCGGTATCCGGGCCTCCAGCACCACCGAGCTGATCTTCGACGGCGCCTTCATCTCGGACGCGAACGTGCTCGGCGAGGTGGGCAAGGGATACAAGTCGGCCATCGAGACCCTCAATGAAGGGCGGATCGGCATCGGCGCCCAGATGATCGGCGTGGCGCAGGGCGCGCTGGACGCGAGCGCGGCGTACCTCAAGGAACGGAAGCAGTTCGGCAAGACACTCGCGGAGAACCAGGGGATCCAGTTCCAGTTCGCCCAGTGCGCGGTGGAACTCCACGCCGCCCGCCTGCTGGTGTACGACGCCGCGCGCCGGAAGGACGCCGGCCTCCCGTTCACCACCCACGCCGCGATGGCGAAGCTCTTCAGCTCGCAGGTGGCGGAGCGGGTCACCTCGCAGTGCGTCGAATTCTTCGGCGGCAATGGGTATACCCGGGAATATCCGGTGGAGAAGTTCTACCGCGACGCCAAGATCGGGACGATCTACGAAGGGACCAGCAACATGCAGCTCCAGACCATCGCGAAGACGCTGCTCCTCGGCGGGCGGTAGATCGGTCAGGCGGTCAGGTGGTAGGAGCGTCGAGGGATCTACCCATTGCGGCTTGGTCCCTCGATGTATTCCGGATAACAACTGACCAGCAAGAACCCAGGAAGCCCAAGAACCCAAACCGCCTATTGAGGTGGTCTCGCCGTGGAGTTCTGGTTTTCGACCAAGGCGCAGTTGTTCCTGGGTTCCAGGGATTCCTGGGTTCCTGTTCCTGACGAACCCGCCTGAGCAGCACAGCGTCCCGGAAGCACCCTTACGTGCACTTAACGCCCCGCCCGCTTCAAGCGCGGGACGTCCTTTCGTATACTTCGGCGTGATCAAGCGTTCCATCCTGGCAACGTTGCTGCTCGCGGCCCACGCTTCGCTGGCGCTCAGCGCAAGCCTCGCGGCACAGCGTCCCGCGACCCCGTCCGTGGGGGCCGCCCCTCCGGGTCCCCTCCAGCTCCCCGTCGCGCTCAAGCGGAAGGTCGACGCCTGGTATCGGACCACGGCGCGCCGCACCGGTGGCTCCTGGGGGATCGTCATCACCGACGAGCGGGGCAACGTCCTCTGGGCCAAGAACCCCGACCGACCCCTCCTCCCCGCCTCCACGGTCAAGGTCTTCACCACCTCCTTCGCCCGGAGCAGGCTCGGCGGCGCCTTCACCCAGGCCACGCGCGTGGTCGGCATCGGGACTCTCGACTCGACCACGGGGCAATGGGCCGGGACCTGGCAGCTCCAGCTCAACGGCGACCCCACCCTCGAAGACCCCCAGGGGATGGGTCCTCGGCTCTACGACCTCGCGGCCCAGCTCGCGGCCCACGGGATCACGAGCCTCGCCGGCCCGATGCTCATTACCAGCGCCGAGGCCACGACCGCGGACGCCCGGTATCCCACCGCCTGGCGGAGCGCCAACATCGGGAGCATTTACGCTCCGCTGATCGGCGCGGTGACAGTGCACGAGAATATCATCGACCTTCTGGTGCTCCCGAGCGGCCGCATCGGTGGACGGCCGCGCATCGCGCGGGATGAACCCGTCGGCGTGAAGGACCTGATCGTCAATGAAGCGGTGACCCGTGCCAGCCGGCGGAGCCGCCTCCGTCTGGTCCCGATGCGCGACGGACGGGTCGCCCTCCGCGGCTGGATCGGTCACCGGGCCGGGATGCGCGAAGTGAAGGGCGCGGCCGCGGACCCGCGCCGGGTGCTCGAGGTGGCGTGGGCGGCCGTGCTCTCGCAGGCGGGGATCCGGTGGGACCGGGAATCCCCCGCGATGCTCCCGCCCGCCGCGGCGCAGACCAAGGTGCTGGCGGAGGTCACGTCGCCGCCGCTCGACTCCGTGGTGGCGATGGTGAACCGCCGGAGCCTCAACATCGGTGCCGAGCTCCTGCTCCGCTGGGCGGCCGGGTGGGACGCACCCGCGGAGTCGCTCGAGGCGCACATCGCGAAGGTCATCGGTACCACCGACGGATTCCGCCTGGTGGACGGCAGCGGGTTGTCGCACGACGACCGGGTGACCGCGAAGGTGATGGCGAGTTACCTGGCCCGGATCCCCGCGCGCGCAGGGACGGAGGAGTTCCCCTTCCTCCTTCCGGCCAACGGCGCCGGCACCCTCGCGACGCTCCGCGGCGGGTTCCGGGGAGGCGCCGGGGTCGTGCGCGCCAAGACCGGCACCCTCGCCGGTGTCTCGACCCTCGCCGGCTACCTCGGCCGACGGGAAGGAGCGTACATCGTCGTGGCGTTCTTCAACGGGGGGCGGACGCGACGGGCACGCGCGGCGCAGTGGCAGCTCTTCCGCGTCATCGGGGGCGACGGGGTCCAGATCCCGATGGACACCGATTTCGGTCCCGAGGTCGTCTCGGATACGCTCGAGACCCCGGCCACCGCACCGACCGTCCCGGTGACGACCGATTCGACGTCAGGATCCGGGGCCGGCAGCACACCGAGCGGGATCGAGCCGCCGACACCGGGCGGACCGCAAGGACGCGAACGCTGAGATCCGTTCGAGGATCCACTGCAGAGCAGGAACCCAGGAAGCCCTGGAACCCAAGAACAAGAACGGTGTGGTCTCAGGGCGGAACTCGGCCCTGAGATCGCACCATTGTCATTCCTGGGTTCCTGGGATTCCAGGGTCCCTGTTCCGCAGTTAATGAACCGTGTCCACCATCCAGATCTACATTGCCGCGAGCACCTTGTCCCGCCCCGCCTCCTTCGCCGCGTAGAGGGCGTCGTCGGCGCGCTTGAGCAGCGCCTGCGCGTGCTCCCCCGCCCCGCGTGCCGCGGCACCTATCGAGACCGTCACGCTCAATCCGTGGCGCCCGCCTTCGACCCCGCGCTTCTCCTTCCCCTTCTTCCCCTTCGGCCGGTCCCCGGAGCGGAGCGTGAACCGGCTCGCCGCGACCGCGACCCGCCCCGCTTCGAGGCGAACGAGCGCGTCCTTGAGTGAGAGCGACGTGAAGACCAGGGTGAACTCCTCACCGCCGTAGCGGAACGCCTGCACATCGGAGATCTCGTTCAACCGCCACCCCACCATCCGGAGCACCTGATCGCCCGTGTCGTGGCCGTAGGTGTCATTGAACTGCTTGAAGCGGTCCACGTCCACCATCGCCACCACCGCCCCCTGCGGCAGGCCATCGAGCATTTCATCCAACGCTCGGCGCGACGGCAGCCCCGTGAGCGCATCGCGATAGGCCGCCGCAAAGATCGACTCGAGCGTCCCCGCCACCAGCGCCGCGCCACCGCCGGCCACGATCACCAGGGCTCCCGCGCGCTCGCCGATCACCAGCGCGCCCCACACCGCCACGACGGCCCAGAGCGCCCCCTGGGCGACGCCGTCGGCGCGCAGGATGCTCGCGGTGAGGAGTGCCAGCAGCGCGAGGAGCAGTGCCGCCGCGCCGCTGGGAGGGAGGGCGCTCCAGGCGAGGAAGTTGGCGAGCGGGCCCGGGGTCGCGACGGCCAGGCGGTCGGCGCTCAGGGCGTAGACGCCGATCCCCGCGAGGACGAGGACCAGAGCCGCGATCGCGGGACCGCGCAGACCGCGCTCGCGCGACCAGCCGACCACGGCGAGCACCACCGCCGCGGCTACCGCCAACGGCAACCGCCACGACGCGTCGGGATCGATGACGATCCAGGCCCAGAACGGGGCGAGCACCCCGAGCCCGGCGATGAGCCGTCCGCGACCGAAGCGCCAGGCGATCCCTGCCCCGCCGAGGAAGACGATCGGCGGGAGCCATTCGGCCACCTGCGCGAAGCCGGTGAGCGACGTGCCGAACCGCGCCAGCGCCACGGCGGCGATGACGATCAGGCCTTCAGGGATGACGAGCGAGAGGGCGCGTGGCACGTAGCGGCGACGGAAGGATCTTCGCAGAGGATGGTCAAAGATAGCGCGAGGCCGGTATCAGCGAGGAAACCCCAAAACCCCGAAGGGCACACGCAGGGCGGAGCTTTCGCTTGTGCTGAATAGTGGTCGTTGGGGGTCGAGGAAGGGAGCCTTTCGGCAGACTTGGGGGTTTCGGGGCTTCCTCGCGGTTTCCAGCCAACAATACGGACCTCCCGCCCCGCTCCCGACTATGATTCGCCCATGCACCTTCTGCTCGCCATTGCACTCCTGGTCCAGGCCCCGGTCGCGCCCGACACGACCGGAGGCCGCATGACCAACGCCGGTGTCCTCCGCGCCGCCGGGACGGTCGATTCGGTCTTCGTCACCCGCCTCCTCGACAGCGCCACAGTCGATGCCGGCGACTGGACCGCCTACCTGATGGCCCGCCTCGGCGTCCGCCCGATCCCCGAGATGGGACTCCGGGTCACGGTCGACTCCACCCGCCTCCGCGTCCACGGCAAGGTGGGCGATATCCCGCGCGAGGCCCAGATCGCCCTCGCGGCGCTGCTCTCGATGTTCGACCCCGCGACCCCGCTCGACGCGAGCATTTCCGTCGACCAGGCCAGTCCGAACACGATCCGGTTCCACCTCGATTCCGCCTGGATCAGCGGCTTCGCCATCCCCGAGGCGTTGCTCGGGCCGGGGCTGCGAGTCGTGGGAGAGAAGTACCAGGTCCTCGCCAACGGGGGGCGCGACCTCTTCGTGGAGACTCCCCCTTACGGGGTAGTGCGCTTCACGCCCCTGGGGGTCAGATTGGTGGGACCTCCACGCCCAGCGCCCCCGCGACCCGCCACCCGACCGCGCCCCCGTCCCCGTCCCCGACCCTGATGACCGAGCCGCTCAAGCTCTACCGACTCTGGCGCACCTCCGGCATCCTCTGCACCGTTGGGGCGCTCGAATTCGGCTATGTGGCCTGGGTCCGTCACGCTTGGTGGCCGGTCGCGGTCTCGGCACTCCTCCTCATCGTCGCCGGCCTTGGCTTCCGCCGAGCCCGCGCCTCCCGTCAGCCCCAATGCCCATGAACAGCGCGCTCCTCCGCACCCCCTGTCCATGTTCGTGCCGTTCGCTGTACTCTATATGAAGCAGCCGCACAAATACTACTTCATGTTCCGGGGTCACATCCCCGCCTGACCGAGAGCACGTTATGGCCTTCCTGGCGCGTCTCAAGCCGCAGTACGTCGCCCACTACCCCGGCCTCAACGGGGTCAACTGGTACGAGGTCGAACCGCTCTGGACCGGGTTGAAGGAGCGGTCCACCAACCTCCTCGGACAACGCCTCGCCCGCCTCAAGCTCGGCACCAGTCACATCACCGTGATCGCCGAACACTGCGACCTCCGCCAGATGCAGGACCCCGCCGCCACCCCGGCCGAGTGAGCGCATACCGTCGGGAACTGGGCCTCTTCTCCGCCACGATGTCGGTGGTCGGTGGCATCATCGGTTCGGGGATCTTCATCAACAGCAGCATCGTCGCTCAGCGCCTCCCGAGTGGAGGGTGGGTGCTCGCGGCGTGGGGGGTGGGAGGTGTGGTGGCCCTCCTGGGTGCGTTCATCTTCGCCGAGCTGGGGCAGCGGATGCCCAAGGTCGGCGGCGGCTACGCCTACCTGCGCGCGGCGTTCGGTCCGCTGCCGGGGTTCCTCTATGGATGGGCGCTCCTGCTCATCATGGCGACCGGCGCGGCTGCCGCGGTGGCGATGACCTTCGCCACCTACCTGCAGGCCCTGACCGGATTTGCGCCGAGCTTCATCCCCGCCATCGCCGCCGGAGCGCTCCTCCTGCTCTCGGCGCTGAACATGGCCGGCGTGCGGCCGGCGGCCTGGACGCTCAACGTCCTGACCGTCCTCAAGCTCGCGGCGCTGATCGCCCTCATCGGCGCCGGACTCCTGCTGGGAAGCCCCGCAGCTTCGACGACCATCGACGCAACACCCAACACCCAACACGCACCACTCTATCTGGCCTTCGCCTCCGCCCTCGTTCCCATCCTCTTCTCGTATGGCGGCTGGCAACAGACCAACTTCGTGGCCGAAGAGATCCGGGAGCCGGAGACGACCCTGCCCCGGGCGCTCCTGCTGGGCGTGCTGATCGTCGTGGCCGTCTACTGCCTGGCCAACGCGGCGTATCTCCGGACCCTCGGCCACACCGGGCTCGCCCTGAGCACCGCCCCCGCCGGCGACACGATGGCCGCGGTCCTCGGCCCCTGGGGTCGGACCTTCATCACCGCCGGCATCACCATCTCGACTTTCGGCTTTCTCGACCTGGTCATCCTCGTCTCTCCCCGGGTCTACCAGGCGATGGCGGCCGACGGGCTCTTTTTCAAGAGCTTCGCCCGCATCTCCCCGACGACCGGGACCCCGATGACGGCCATCGCCTTCCAGGGGCTCTGGGCGGTCGCCCTGCTGTTCACCAAGAGCTATGGTCAGCTCCTCGACTACGTCACCTTCGCCGACTGGATCTTCTTCGGGGCGACGGCGCTGACCCTGCTGGTGCTTCGGCGCCGGCCGGCGGCCCCGGGGTACCGCGCACCGGCCGCCCCCCTGGCCATCGCCCTTTTCGTGGCGGCCGCGGGGTACGTCGTGATCGGGTCGATCGCCGCCGACCCGGGGAACGCCATCCGAGGGGCGGGGCTCCTGGCGCTGGGAGTCCCGGTCTACCTCTTCTGGCGGTGGCGGGGTGGGCTTGCCCCGGCGGGGGGCCGGTGACAGTATTGGCTTCGAACCAGGGAGCAACGACACGTGGCTGCGAAGAAGGGCGGTAAGGCGAGCGCGACCCCCGTGAAGAGTGGGAAGGGTTCCGGACGGACCGGCACCCGCGGCGTCGCGTCCCCCGAACTCGCGGCGATCCTGACGGAGAAGAACGCCGAGAAGTTCTGGCTCCTGGTGAACGACACCGTCTTTCCCAGGTACGAACGGTCCGGCTACGACGGGCTCTCCCGGCCGGAACAAGTGGTCCACTGCATCGACTGGCTGGTGCGGGAGACGGAGACGGTCGGGATCCGGAAGTGGTTCGAGGAGATCGCAGGGAACTATCCCTACCAGACCCTCGAGGCCCTCAAGGCGATCGGCGCCGATCACACCTTTGAACTCCTCGAGATGCTCTTCGGCGTCTTCCCCGAGGAGGTCCCCAACGACCAGGACGAACGGCTGGCCGTGATGGAGGACTTCACTTCCCGCGAACGCCGCGCCTTCAAGGAGTTCGACGCCGCCTGGAACGACTATCAGGACGACCACATGGGGCTGCTGAAGGACTACCTCGAGGCCCACGCGACGGAGTGGCACAAGGAGTAGGCGCACAGGCGCACAGGCGCACAGGCGCAAAGGCGCACAGGCGCACAGGCGCACAGGCGCACAG
>JANLXK010000461.1:0-6164 GCA_031365045.1 Gemmatimonadota bacterium
GGGAGAGGCCCTTTTTTGTTCTCGTCCGCTGTACGCTCCGTTGATGATGCCGGGATCGAGGGCCGGCCCTCGGGGCCGGCCGTTGCTCGAGATCTTTGTGCGCCAAGGCCGCGCCGGCCAGTCCTGAGCGAAGCGAAGGAAGGCGCGGCCCTCGATCACGGCCATGGCGTCGGGAGCCACCGACGGGCGGGCTAATTGAGGACTCACTGCGCCATGACATCGCCCCCATGCGCCACAAGGTTCAACATCCCCAACGCCAGCCAGACGAGACCGATCGTCCCGAGGACATTTGAGTGCTCCCGTTCGAGCCGGGTGACCTGTGATAGGGGGAACGCGTGGTCCAGGCTGTCTAGCCCGGTGACCACCAGCGTGGAATCATGGACCACCGCGACCAGGCCGACGGTCGTGGTCCCGGTGCTGTCCGTGACCCGCAAACGGTGATGGATCGACCAGCTGGTGTCTGCCGGGGTCGGAAGTGCGACCGGCGACCAGGAGGAGCAGGCGACGTTGAAGCAGGTGAGGCCCAGGAGGAGAAGCGCGCGCCATGTGGTTGGACGGGTCATGGCTTCGAACTCCTGATCGGTGGAGCCCCGGATGGCCGGTCCGAGCGGTCGCTGGGAGGGGTCAGGTGGGGGGGTCGGTCAATGTAGGGAATTCCCGGCCCGGGATCGAATAGTCGACCAGCTCGGTGTCGCGTCAGCCCGGGGGAGGAGCGAACGCAGCGCCCGAGAGCCCGATGAGGAGCATTAGGGCGAGTCCCACGCCGAGCGCGACCCACCCGAAGGACCGGCCATCGCCCGGGATGCCGCGCTCGACGGTCGCCACCGCCCGCCGCGGAACGGAGTCGAGGGTCCCGTCGTTCCGGGTCAGGACCAGTTGATCTCCGCGGCCCACCGCCGAGGCCCCCCAATGGACTCGGCCCGACACCTCCGTGATCCGGACGCTCCCCCGGATGGAGAAGGCGCTGTCGCTGGGGAGGGGGGACGTGACCGCCTGGTATTCCATGCAAGAGGTCAGGATGAGTGTGAGGGCAGGGAGGAGGGGGCGCACGTCGGGGCCGGAGTGGGAATGCCCGAACATGAGTCCGGGGGCCGGTCCCGTCAACTCAGGGTCGCTGTGTCGGCAGTGGGGTGGGAGTCTGGTTCCCTTCGAACGCCGACCCTATCATCGCGCCGGTGAGACCACCGAGCAGAAGCCCGATGAGCTGGGGCATGCCACAGGTCACCCTTTCGGCCAAGGCGCATCCGGCTCCTGTGAGGTACCACCCTGCGACAGCCCCGACCCCGGCGCCGATCCAGGTCCCGGTCCCGGCCCCGGTGGTCCCCCGAACGGTGTCCGAGGCGGTGGGGAGGGAGACAGGGGAGCTGGCCCAGACCACCCTGGCGGGGTGGGGGGCGGGGGGAGTGCTGGGCGGAGAGGGGGACCGCTGCAAGGAGGGTCCCCAAGGCGAGGAGTAGGCGCATATATGGAACGTACACCCCCGAAGGAACACTGCAAAATATTGCGTTAGGCATTGAGGTACGGCACAGGTTAACCCTCTCCCTTGACCCTCGTTCAGACCCCGTCTATCTTTAGCGTCTGCCGCATTTTAGGCGGCTTTTGTGACCGGTAACATCAGGGGTTATGCCGACCATCAATCAGCTCGTTCGTTTTGGACGCCGTGCCGTCGTCAAGAAGGACAAGTCGCCGGCGCTCGAGAACAATCCGCTCAAGCGCGGCGTGTGCACCCGGGTGTACACCACCACGCCCAAGAAGCCGAACTCGGCGCTCCGCAAGGTCGCGCGCGTCCGGCTCACGAACGGATACGAGGTCACGGCCTACATCCCGGGCGAAGGGCACAACCTGCAGGAACACTCGATCGTGTTGATCCGCGGCGGCCGCGTGAAGGACCTTCCGGGCGTGCGCAATCACATCGTCCGTGGCTCGCTTGACTCGGCCGGCGTCAACGACCGCAAGCAGAGCCGTTCGAAGTACGGCGCGAAGCGGCCCAAGGCCGCCGCGGCCGCCAAGGGAGGCAAGAAGTAAATGAGCCGTCGCAACAAGTCGGTCAAGCGGCCGGTGCCGCCCGATCCGCGCTACGATAGCCAGACCGTCACCAAGTTCGTCAACAACTTGATGACCGAAGGGAAGAAGTCCACGGCCGAGCGCATCTTCTACTCCGCCATGGACATCATCGAAGAGAAGACGGGCCAGCCGGGTGTGACGGTGTTCAAGGCGGCGGTCAACAACGCGAAGCCGGCGCTCGAAGTGAAGAGCCGCCGCGTCGGTGGCGCCTCGCTGCAGGTCCCGGTGGAAGTGCGCCCCGAGCGCCGCACCGCCCTGGCGATGCGCTGGATCCTCGAGTTCTCCCGCGGCCGGTCTGAAAAGACCATGTCCGAGCGCCTCGCGGCCGAGTTGATCTCGGCGAGCAAGGGCGAAGGGAACACGATCAAGAAGAAGGACGATACCCACCGGATGGCCGAGGCGAACCGAGCCTTCGCGCACTACCGCTGGTAAGCAGCGGGCCCGCCATGAAATGGCGGGCCCACGGATAGTAAGCCCGCCATTTCATGGCGGGCACCACATACGGATCACGTGACGCGCTGCTGATGAGGCGCCACCTCTGGTCCGCCAAAACGCGAGCTTGGGGCCTTGGGCCCTGGGCCAGTGCGGATCCTCGGATCCCACTGTGCGCGGAGCGAAACCGCCGGAAGTTTTCCGGGTCTGGTCGCCCCGCTTTTTGGTTGATAATCGTTGGTCCCGGGCCAGTGTCCTGGACCCTTGAATAGAGAAGCCTAGAGAGATCATGGCCCGTCACACGCCGCTCCAGCACTATCGTAACATCGGCATCATGGCCCACATCGATGCCGGGAAGACGACCACGACCGAGCGCATCCTGTACTACACCGGCAAGAACTACAAGATCGGTGAAGTGCATGAGGGCGCGGCGACGATGGACTGGATGGAGCAGGAACAGGAGCGGGGCATCACGATCACGTCGGCCGCGACCACCTGCTTCTGGGTGCGGAACGGGATCGAGCACCGGATCAACATCATCGACACCCCCGGGCACGTCGACTTCACGGTCGAGGTCGAGCGGTCGCTCCGGGTGCTCGACGGCGCGGTGACCCTGCTGGATTCGGTGGCCGGCGTCGAGCCGCAGACCGAGACGGTGTGGCGCCAGGGCGACCGGTACGGCGTGCCGCGGATCGTGTTCGCCAACAAGATGGACCGGGTGGGTGCCAACTTCGACCGCTGCCTCGCGATGGTGCGGGACCGGCTGACCAAGAAGTCGTTCCCGCTGCAGATCCCGGTGGGCGCGGGCGAGACATTCACCGGTCACATCGACGTGCTGCGGCGCGTCGAGATCGTGTTCGACGACTCGACCCTGGGCAAGTCGTTCACCGAGATGCCGGTGGCCGACGCCTACCGTGAAAAGGTGGAGCAGTACCGGCACGAGGCCATCGAGGCCGCGGTGGAGTTCGATGACGTGCTGATGGAGAAGTACCTGGGCGGTGCGGAGCTCTCGCTGGAAGAGATCCAGCGCGCCATCCGGAAGGCCACGATCGCCGGCGGGTTCGTCCCGGTGCTGGTCGGGGCCTCGTTCAAGAACAAGGGCGTGCAGGCGCTGCTCGATGCCGTGATCGACTATCTCCCGGCCCCGGTCGACGTCGCCAACATCAAGGGGCACCTCCCCCAGCACGACGAGACGTTCGAGGAGCGCCGCACCGCCGACGACGAGCACTTCGCGGCCCTGGCGTTCAAGGTGGCCACCGACCCGTACGTCGGCCGGCTGACGTACTTCCGGGTGTACTCGGGGATGCTGACCAGCGGCTCCTACGTCTACAACTCGACCAAGGACAAGCGCGAGCGGGTGGGTCGTCTGCTGCAGATGCACGCCAACAAGCGCGAAGAGATCGAGGAAGTGCTGGCCGGCGACATCGCCGCCGCGATCGGCCTCAAGGACACGCGCACCGGCGACACGCTCTGCTTCGACGAGCATCCGATCATCCTCGAGGCGATGCGCTTCCCGAACCCCGTCATCGACGTGGCCGTGGAGCCCAAGACCAAGGCCGACCAGGACAAGATGGGCGTCGCCCTGCAGAAGCTGGCCGAAGAGGATCCGACCTTCCGGGTGCGGACCGATCCGGAGACCAGCCAGACGATCATCGCCGGGATGGGCGAGCTCCATCTCGAGATCATCGTCGATCGGATGAAGCGGGAGTTCAAGGTCGAGGCCAACGTGGGCCGTCCGCAGGTGGCCTTCCGCGAGACCGTCCGCAAGCGGGTCGAGGACGTCGAAGGGAAGTTCATCCGGCAGTCGGGCGGCAAGGGCCAGTACGGCCACGTCGTCATCAACCTCGAGCCGGGGTTGCCCGGATCGGGCTTCGTCTTCGAGGACAAGATCGTCGGCGGCACCATCCCGCGTGAGTTCATCAAGCCGGTCGAGGCCGGCATCCGCGAGGCGCTCGACAACGGCATCCTGGCCGGATATCCGGTGGTGGACATCAAGGTCGAGCTCATCTACGGCAGCTACCACGACGTGGACAGCTCCGAAATGGCCTTCAAGATCGCGGGTTCGATGGCCTTCAAGGAGGCCGCCCGCAGCGCCAAGCCGATCCTGCTCGAGCCGATCATGGGCGTCGAAGTGGTGACCCCGGCCGACTTCCTTGGCAACGTGGTGGGCGACCTCTCCGCCCGTCGCGGCAAGATCGGCGGGATGACCCAGCGCGGGGAATCGCAGGTGGTGGCGGCCGACGTGCCGCTGGCCGAGATGTTCGGATATTCGACGGCGCTCCGGTCGCAGACCCAGGGGCGGGCCGTCTACAGCATGCAGTTCGATCACTACGAAGAAGTACCCAAGAACGTGGCCGAGGAGATCATCTCCAAGGCCGGCAACGGCAAGAAGTAAGCGACCACGAGGATCGGATCATGGCCAAGGCAAAGTTCGAGCGCACCAAGCCGCACGTGAACGTCGGGACGATCGGGCACGTGGACCACGGCAAGACGACGACGACCGCGGCGCTGACGAAGGTGGCGGCGGACAAGGGGTTCGGGACGAAGTACATCCCGTACGACCAGGTGGCGAAGGCGTCCGAGAGCCAGGGCCGGCGGGACGCGACCAAGATCCTGACGATCGCGACCTCGCACGTGGAGTACGAGACGGCCAAGCGGCACTACGCGCACGTCGACTGTCCGGGGCACGCCGACTACGTGAAGAACATGATCACGGGCGCCGCGCAGATGGATGGCGCGATCTTGGTCGTGAGCGCGGTGGACGGCCCGATGCCGCAGACGCGGGAGCACATCCTGCTCGCGAAGCAGGTGAACGTGCCGCGCATCGTCGTCTTCCTGAACAAGTGCGACCTGGTGGACGACGTGGAGCTGCTGGACCTGGTGGAACTCGAGGTCCGCGAGCTCTTGAACCACTACCAGTTCCCGGGGGACGACGCGCCGGTGATCCGGGGCTCGGCCATCGGGGCGATCAACGGCGAAGCCCAGTGGGTGGCCAAGATCGAGGAGCTGTATGCCGCGCTCGACGACTACATCCCGCAGCCGGTGCGGGAGACCGACAAGCCGTTCCTGATGCCGGTCGAGGACGTGTTCTCGATCACGGGCCGGGGCACGGTGGCGACGGGGCGGATCGAGAAGGGGAAGATCAAGGTGGGCGAGGAGATCGCGCTGGTGGGCTTCGGCAGCGACAAGAAGTCGGTGGTGACGGGGGTGGAGATGTTCCGGAAGCTGCTGGATGACGGGCAGGCCGGGGACAACGTGGGGCTCTTGCTCCGGGGGCTGGAGAAGAACGACATCGAGCGCGGGATGGTGCTGGCGAAGCCGGGCAGCGTGACGCCGCACACGAAGTTCCACGCCGAGGTGTACGTGCTGACGAAGGAAGAGGGGGGGCGGCACACGCCGTTCTTCAAGGGGTACCGGCCGCAGTTCTACTTCCGGACGACGGACGTGACGGGCAACTGCGAGCTGCCGGCGGGGGTGGAGATGGTGATGCCGGGGGACAACGTGCAGATGACGATCGAGCTGATCACGCCGATCGCGGCCGAGGCGGGGCTGCGGTTCGCGATCCGCGAGGGCGGCCGGACGGTCGGCGCCGGCGTCATCACCAAGATCCTGGCGTAAGGCGGTCGCGAGTCACGGGTCTCGAGTCACGCGACTCGCGACCCGCGACC
>JANLXK010000043.1:0-4528 GCA_031365045.1 Gemmatimonadota bacterium
CGGGGGCTTTGACCTTGAGCCAGGACGGCTTGCGGACGAGGGCTGGGGGGGCGGGGAAGCCGGGGGCTTCGCCCGTCGGGGTGGCGGAAGAGAGGCTCAGCTGGACCAGCGGCAGGGCTGCCATAGGGACCCCAAAGTACCCTTCACGATGGGGTGAAGGGAGGCGTGAAAGCGGCATAATCAACCAAATAGTTGAATTGAAGGTAATAGGCTCGGTCGGGTAGGGTGGAGACCCGCGGGGCGGCGGGGATCCTTGCCCCTTTGTCATCCTGAGGGCGCTGCAGCGCCCGAAGGATCTTGCAGGCTTTAGCCCCGTCGCGCAGTGCCAGGACGACACCTCGCCCAAATCACTTCGCCGCTCTGCGGAAAGCCCTAACGCACAACGGGCCGGCCCCGAAGGACCGGCCCGCGTGGACTACCCGTCAGGACCGCCTTAGAACAGCAGCAGCAGCCCGGCGGAAATGCCGATCCCGGTGTTGTTCTTGTTGCCCGCGACGTTATCGCTCGTCATGCTGTACGTGCCCTCGAGCGTGGAGCGGAGCATCTTGCCGTACTTGTTGTACAGCCCCGCCACGAGGGCGCTGTTGGTCAGCTTGAAGCCGCCATCAGGGCTCGTCCCCGAGTTCCCGTTGAGCCGGTTCAGGCCGTAGCTCACCCCGAGCGAGGTGCGGTCGTTCATCGCGATCATCGCCTGGCCATAGCCGCCGAAGCTGGTGCGGCCGTCGGTGCCGTCATTGCTATTGAGGAAGTTGAGGGTGGAGCCGATGCCGGAGCCGTAGAAGCCGGAGCCGACCACGGTCACCTTGTTGTTCCACCACTTGATGCCACCGCCCCCGCCGAAGGAGGTCAGGCTGTTGCTGGCCGCCACGTCCTTGGCGCTCTGGAACAATCCGTTGAGCCAGAAGTTGGTGTGGTCCCCCTTCATCGTCCACTCCGCCTCGACCCGGGGCAACTGGGTCTCGGTGAAGTTGTCCACCTCGGAGGGGTCGAAGAGGCCGATGCTCAACTGGGTGTTCTTCCCCGCCGCGCTGCTCCAGGTCAGCTGGGCGTTGAAGTTCGGGTAGTTGTACCCGAACCCGATCCGGCCGAGGGTGGTGCCACCGCCATTCGGGCCGCCTGTGGGGCCGGTCCCGAAGAGGGTCATGTCGTTCAGGATGTTCTGCCGGCCGAAGAGCCCGAGGTCACGCCCCATCAGGAGCGAGCCGCCGTGCACGCCACCCACAGTCATGAAGACCTGACGCATGTCGAGCTGGGTTCCCTGGCAGTTGGCGCGGTTGGTGTAGTTGGGGCTGCTCGCGCCGCACTGGATCTCGGGGGCAAAGCCGAAGGTGGCGCCGAGGTCCCGGCCGCCATCGCGGCCCTTGATCGAAAAGACCGCGAACGCGGGGAGGAGTCCCGTCCTGATGTTGAATCCCTTGGTCCCGGCCCCGACCAAGCCACCCGTGGTCGTGCCATTGTTGTCGGTGGATTCATAAGTCAGGAATCCATTGACGTTGCCGGAGAAGGCCATGCTCCAGCCATTTCCCATCTGCATGTTGAGTTGGGCGTGGGCCGGCATCGCGACCAAGATCATCGCGAGGAGGGCCAACCCGCTGGACCAGCGTTGACTGCGCTTCATGGGGAGCGTGCTCCTTCGAAGGTTGTGTGGCAAAGGACGGGGGTGAAAAAGTCGACGGGGGCGGAAGGGCCTTCAGGCCCTCGCACCCCCGCGTCTACTACTTTCGGACTACCTCATCGCTCCGCCAGAGTCGGCGGATCAGGATTCGGGCACGGGTCGGTCGGCCAAAATTGGTCAACAGGCAGCTCGGCGATGGGGTGGGGTATATCCAACACGTTGTACCCCAACACGTTGCTAAACCTTGAGGCTCCCGTCAAGGGTGTACGGCCCGGTAAAGCCGACTTTAATTATCGGAATAGCTGCAGCGCTTTCTGCACGGTGACTGAAACACCCCACGCCAGCGGGATCCCGACTGCGAGCCAGGCCCCGAAGAGAGCGAGGCCCATAGCGCTGGCCGGTGCCGCCACCCCTCCCGCCCCGGAGGGTGCCGCGGTCGAGCCTGCGGCGATCCGCACCCGCGCCAACTCGTCGTCCGTCATATAGAACCGGTCGGCGACCGGGCGGATCAAGCCGTTGCAGGCGAGCCCCAGCAGGAGCAGCCCCGCCAGGATGTACATCGTGCTGTTGTATGCCTGCGCGGCCGGGATGCCACGCTCGAGCTGTGACTCGCGGATCGAATTGACGAGGGTCGGCCCCAGGATCCCGGCGGTGGACCAGGCGGTCAGGAGCCGGCCGTGGATGGCCCCGACGAACTGGGTGCCAAAGAGGTCGGCGAGATAGGCGGGGATGGTCGCGAACCCGCCCCCGTACATCGTCAGGATGACGCAGAAGATGGCCACGAAGAGCGCCACGCTCCCGATCCTCCCGGCGAACGGGACCGCCGCGTAGAGCAGGATGCCGAGGGCGAAAAAGACGTAGTAGGTCGGCTTGCGTCCGAGTTTGTCCGAGAACGAGGCCCAACCGATGCGCCCGAGGATGTTCGCGAGGCTCAGCAGTCCGAGGAACCCGGCCGCGATCGTGGCCACGGCGGTGCGGTCGAGCTCGGGGAGGTCGGCCAGGGTGCCGCCCCCGCCGATGAGACGTCCGCCGAACACCTCCTGCAGCATCGGCGACGCCATCCCCAGCACCCCGATCCCGGCACTCACGTTGAGGCAGAGCACCCCCCAGAGCAGCCAGAACTGGGGCGTCTTCCACGCGACGTTCACGTGCACATGGCGCGTGGTGATGGCGGCATTGGTATTCGGGGGAGGTGTCCATCCGGCCGGCTTCCAGCCGTCGGCGGGCACCCGATACCCGAACGCGCCGGCGAGCATCGCCACGAAGTAGATGGCCCCCATCACCAGAAAGGTCTGGACCACCCCGACGGAGGTCGGCGTGCGGAACAGGTTCATCAAGCGGTCGGCCAGGGGGGCGCCGATCATCGCTCCGCCGCCGAAGCCCATGATCGCCATCCCCGTGGCCATCCCGCGCCGGTCGGGGAACCATTTGATGAGGGTGGAGACGGGGGAGATGTAACCGAGCCCGAGGCCGATCCCCCCGATGACCCCCGACCCCAGCCAGAGCATCCAGATCTGGTGAAGATGGATGCCGAGCGCGGAGATCAGGAATCCACCCGCCCAGCAGCACGCCGAGACGACACCCGCCTTCCGCGGCCCGGAGCGCTCGAGCCACGCGCCGAAGATCGCCGCCGAGGAGCCGAGGAAGACGAAGAAGAGGGTGTACATCACGCCGAGCCAGCTGACTTTCCAGTCGCAGGAGCTGCTGAACACCCGCGCCCAGAAGCCGAGGTCGATCGCGCACGCCACCGGCTCGGTGACGCCGATCGCTCGGCTCAACGGCAGCCAGAAGACCGAGAAGCCGTACGCCATCCCGATGCAGAGATGGATCGCCAGGGCGGCGGGAGGGACGAGCCAGCGGTCGAAGCCAGGGGCGGCGACGATCCGCTCTCGGCTGAGGAATGAAGTCATGGGATCGGGGGTGAGGATGTCCGACAGTGCGGCTCGCGGGGAACAATGTCAAGCGAGTGGCCATCCGTGGCAACGAACAGGGCAACGGAAGGAGGACGTCGCGAAAGCGCTAAAGTGCGAAAGCACTTCTCCTTGCAAGGGCGCCGGCATCGAGCACCCAAAAACATTCATGAGCTTTCAGGTGCCAAGGTGCCGGCATCCCGGCTCGAAGCGCGCTTTCGCATCTTCGCGCTTTCGCGGCCCCCTATTCGCTGAGCAGACGCTCCACTTCCCGGGCAAAGTCCTCGATCAGCGCCGAATGAGTTTCGCCCGTAGCGGGTCCGTAGAACCCGGCGTGGGTGCGACGGATGCGGCCGTCTCGGCCGAGGAAGAGGGTGGTGGGATAGGCGATGAAGTTGACGAGCTGGGGCTGGGTGGCGTTCTGGCTCGCGGCGTTGGGGAGGCCGGCGAGGAGGAGGGGCCAGGGGAGGCCGAGCTTGTCACGGAAAATGCGGACCATCCCGGCGTCGGTCGCGGTGTCGCCGGAGATCTCGTAGGCGAGCCCCACGATCTCGAGGCCGCGGGTGTGGTAACGGGCATAGAGCGCCCGGAGCGCCGCCGCCGCGTCGTGACAGGTGGGGCACCAGGTCCCGAAGAGGTCGACGATGACCACCTTGCCGCGGAAGCGGGGGTCGTCCTGCGTCACCAGCCGGCCGTCAAGATCACGGAACGCAAAGCGGAACGGGGCGGTGTCGGCCTGGGTCATCGCCTCCGGTGGCGTGAGGTGGGCCAGGCCGGTGGAGCGGATGGCGGTGAAGGGGGTCTGGGTGCGGAGCCCGGCGTTGAAGGTGCCGCGGAGGGTGTCGCCGTCGAGCCGGGCGGTGAACATATAGATGAAGGAGCCGTCGAAGTGCGAGAACCGCACGCTGTCCCCTTCGACCCTCCCCGTGAACCGGCCGTAGTCGCCGGTGTTGCTGATGACCGCCCCCTCCATCCCCTCGCCGCCGGCACGGAACTGGAAGAC
>JANLXK010000551.1:0-1060 GCA_031365045.1 Gemmatimonadota bacterium
CACGTCGCTGTAGCGAAAGGTTTGCTTGTCGGGGACCATGCGCTCTTCGAGGGTGTCGGTGGTCAGCGTTCGCGCCGCCGGGTCGTAGCGCGTGGTGATCGCGTAGGTCGCCAGGAGCTTTCCGTTCAACCGCTCCTCGCAGCGGCCTCCCCAATCGCACAAGACGGTGAACTTCCCATCGAACGACCGTTTCGTCCATCGAAAAAACCAGCGCCCGTCAATCTCGATAATGGCGACGATCGAGATGTTCCGGTCGTTGCCTCGGCTCCACGTCCCCCGGTAGCCGGTGTCCGAGATCATCGGCGGAAGCCCGCACGCCGACAGGATCGCCACGGCCAGAAGCAGCTTTCTCATGGTCCTTCCGGTCCCTCCACCGTCGCAAGAAGCTCCGGGTTGAGCGTCACGCCGAATCCCCGGGCCCGCCGCGCCGCATCCCTCGCCCGCCCTCGATCGCCCGAAGCGGCATACGCCACGACCAGGTTCGTCCATCCTACGGCGTGTCGCGGCCAGACCGCGAGCGCCTTTTCGAGCGCAGGTGGCGCCTCGATCGCCCTGCCCGTCGCCACGAGGAGTCCGGCCAAGTTCGCCGCGGCGTCGGGTTGCGTGGGATCGGCGGCAAGCGCGGCGCGGTAAGCGCGCTCGCCTTCGGCCTTGTTCCCCCTCGCCACTTCGATCACCCCTCGATTGAACCACGCGATGGCGTTGGCATCATCGAGCTCGGTCGCGCGGCGTGAGGTCGCAGCCGCGGCGTCCAGCTCCCCCGCCTTGCGCTGCACGTCGGCGACGACGGCGAGCGCCGCCGCCTTTTCGCTTCGCATCAGCGCGGCCGAGGGAATAGCGAGGGACAACGCCAATGCGCAGCCGCCTGCCGCGTAGGGCACGATGCGCCGCGTCTCGCGAATCGCGGCAACCCCGCAGCCCGCCGGAACGGCGAGCAAGAACGCGACGGGAAGCCGATGCCGGCTCGAGACGTAAAACACAAGAGGCGCGGCGAGCGCGACCACCACGGACGACCAGAGCGTGAAGCCGCCCGTGCGAGCCCACCCCAGGGCCACGACAC
>JANLXK010000021.1:0-5319 GCA_031365045.1 Gemmatimonadota bacterium
TGCGGCGGGCGAGGTGAAGTTCGACCTCGTGGGTCGCGACCACGACATCGTGTTCGAAGTGCGCGACTCGGGGATCGGGATCTCGCCCGAGGACCTGCCGCGGATCTTCGACCGGTTCTGGCGCGGGGACGTGGCCCGCACCCGCACCGGCGAGCGCGCCGGCGCCGGGCTCGGCCTCGCCATCACCAAGTGGGTGGCCGAGGCCCACGGGGGACGGATCGAGGCGACCAGCAAGTCTGGGCGGGGGTCGAGCTTCGTGGTGACCCTCCCACGTCAGCGCGTCCCCGAGGCGCCCGCCGAGGGGTGAAGGTCCCGATGTGTGAGCGCCGGCCCCCGAGGCGTCCTGCCTCGGGGGCTGGCTCTTGGAGTCTGATCCCCGGGAACCGAGCTATCATCAAGATGTAATCGTTCTGTAATGCGGTCTGGGGGGTATTGAAAGGCTGGGGCGCTAGCCTTCACCCTCCAACACGCTCACTCGCAGGAGGTTGTGGTGTTCGACAACCTGATCGAATCAAAGCCAAAGAAGAAGAAGTCGGGGCCGCCATTGCTGGCCTCCATGGTGGCGCACGTGCTCATCGTGGGTGCCGGAGTGTGGGTCACCCAGGGCGCGGCCGAGACGGTCAAGCGGATCCTGGCCGACACGACCTTGGTCTTCCTCGAGCCGCCCAAGGACACCCCGCCGCCGGAGGACCAGCCGCCGCCGGACGTCGTGGTCGCCGCCAATCCGCCCCCGCAGGGGTTCCAGGTGGTGTTGCCGCCCGATGCGGTCCCCCAGGAGATCCCGCCGGTGGACCTGAACCAGCGCTTCGACGCCCGGGACTTCACCGGCAGGGGCGTCGAGGGGGGCATCGCGGCCGGCGTCGTCGGCGGGACCGGGCCGGTGGAGGCCCAGGTCTTCCTCGAGGCGCAGGTCGACGACCCGCCGTCGCTCATCAGTCAGGGCCCCCAGCGGTATCCCGACGTGCTCCGCGCCGCGGGCATCGCCGGGCGTGTCGTGGTGAAGTTCGTCATCGACACGACGGGTCACCCGGAGCCGAACACGATCCAGATCGTTTCGACGCCGCATCCGGGATTTGTTCCAGCGGCGAGGGAAATGGTCTCCAAGCTGATCTTCCGTCCAGGCAAGGTCCGAGGCCAGGCCGTCGCGGTGCTGGTCCAGCAATCCATCAACTTCACGCCCTGACGGGCGCCCTGATTTCCGACCAGAAGAGAGGAACGCAATGAGTCTCGATCTGCTGCATCTGTGGGGCACGATGGGCTGGTTCGCCAAGGGCATCGTCATGGTCCTGTTCATCATGTCAGTGCTGTCCCTGACGGTGGCCTTCCAGAAGTTCATGCTGATCCGGAAGAGCCAGGCCGCGACCCGGAAGTTCGCTCCGGAGTTCTCGCGCGCCATCCAGGAAGGCTCGCTGGAGAACGCCATCCGCCTGGCCGAGAAGAACAAGGTCTCGCACGTTTCGCGCGTGCTGGGTGAGGCGCTGGCCGAGGTGAAGCCGCTCCTCTCCGACCAGGCCACCGTGACGGTCGCCGACATCAATTCGTCGGAGCGGGCCGTCGAGCGCCAGATGCTCATCGTCCTCTCCGATTACAAGCGTGGCCTCGGCATCCTCGGCACGGTCGGTTCGACCGCCCCGTTCGTCGGCCTCCTCGGCACCACGATGGGTATCGTGAACGCCTTCACCGGCATGTCGGCCGGCGGCGCCTCGGGTGGTCTGGCGGGCATCTCGGCCGGTATCGCCGAGGCCCTGATCACCACCGCCTTCGGCCTGATGGTGGCCATCCCGGCGGTGTGGTTCTACAACTACTTCACCACCAAGATCGAGAATCTCACCATCGAGATGACCGTGAGCTCCAAGGAGCTCATCGATTACCTCATCAAGGGCGTGGGAAACGAGTTCGGGCGCTCGATCTTCACCAAGGAGTTCCAGACCCAGAAGGCGGTGAGCGGCAGTGGCCATATCCACGGGTGAGGCCGGGAAGAGCCGCGTCAACGCGGACATCAACGTCACGCCGATGATCGACGTGATGCTGGTGCTCCTGATCATCTTCATGATCGTGACGCCGCTCATCGCCGCCGGCTTCCAGGCCAAGATGCCGTTGGGGAAGCACCTCGACAAGGACCCCGAGAAGGACAAGGAGATCGTCCTGGGGATCGACATGTCGGGGAACTACTTCCTCAACGGCCGGGCCATCGCCCTGGAGCAGCTTGAGCCCCAGCTCACGGCGATGTACGCCGCGCGGACGGAAGACAAGGTCCTGTATTTCAAGGCCGACGTGAACGTGAGGTTCGCGAAGGTCCAGGAAGCGGTCGAGGTGGCCCGTCGGGCCGGCGTCCGCGTCCTGGCCGCGGTGACCGAAGACAAGGGCGGACCGCTCTTCCCGCCCACGGAGAACTGACCCATGTCCATGGCCGCAGGCGGGAACGCCGGAGGGATCAGCTCCGACATCAATGTCACCCCGATGATCGACGTGCTGCTGGTGCTGCTGATCATCTTCATGATCATTCAGCCGCTCAACCGGCAGACGATCCCGATCCAGGTCCCGCCGCCGCAGAACATCGCGACGGCCTCGGGCCCCTCGAACCAGATCGTGCTCGAGCTCCTGGATGACGGCACCTACGCGATGAACGGGCAGCTGGTCCCGAAGGACGAGCTGGACGCGCAGATCCACTCGGTCTACGATGCGCGGCCGGTGAAGCTCCTGTTCGTGAAGCCGGGGCCCAACCGGATCTATCAGGACGTCATCGAAGCGATGGACATCGCCCGCGGGGCCGGGGTGCTGGTCATCGGCTTCACCCCCGCTGACGTCGCGCCGGCGGGCAGCTGATCTTCACGGTCGTCCGGCAGCATCTCGCAGGGGCGCGTACGTGGCGCCCCTGCGACGTTTCCGGACCCATCGTGTAACTTTCGACCCTTCGGCTCGTCACCTAGAGCATCGTGCGCGCACCCGTTCTGCCGACCCTCGTTCCGCCGCCTCGCCGCCATTCCTTCGGCGGCCTCTCGGCGTCAGTGCTGCTGCACGGGCTGTTCGTCCTGCTGATCCTCTCCCCCTGGTTCCGTCACTACCATCTCTTCAGCGCGGAGGGGTCCGGACTCCCCGGGACCGGGGGTGGCGGCGGGCGCGGCGGGGAGCAGTATATTGCGTTGCCGGCGCTCCGCCCCGAAGCGGCGCCGCCGCCGGTCGTCCACGTTGAAACGCCGGTCGTGCCTCCCCCCGCCGTCACCCCGACCGAGCTCCCGCCGCCGACCCCGGCGCCTGACTCGGTCGTTCAGCCCCGGCCGCAGACGTCGCTCAGCGACGCGGGCGGTGCCGCGGGCGGGGCCGCAGGGCAGGGCGGCGGGGCCGGCGGCGGGACCGGAGGTGGGCAGGGACCAGGCACCGGTGGCGGTGCCGGGCCCGGGACCGGCGGGGCGGAGCGGGGCAGGCCACCCGTACTCAAGGGATTCCCGATCCCTCCCTTCGATGGGACCCCCCGCGCGCTCCGCGGGAAGGAACTCGCGGTCCGCTGCTATGTCGGGATCGACGGGCGGGTCGAGCGCTGGGAGTCCGACCCGCCGGTCGATGACCGGGGATTCCGCGCGCGCCTCGCGGACGTCATCGCCGGTTACAAGTTCACGCCAGCCCGGGATTCGATCGGCCGCACCGTACGGGGCGTGGCCATCGTGACCCTGACCCTTTCCACCCGCTGACCCATTCGCTGATGCATCAGCTCTTCACCCGCAAGCCGATCACCGACCTGATCCCCGAGGCCGAACACACCGGGCTCAAACGGTCGCTGAACAAATGGCACCTCACGGCGCTGGGCGTCGGGGCCACCATCGGCGCCGGCATCTTCGCCACCACCGGCACCGCCATCGTGGGCGACGCGGCCCGTCCCGGCGCCGGACCGGCGATCGTCCTCTCGTTCATCCTCACGGCCGTCGCCTGCGGCTTCGCGGCCCTCTGCTACGCCGAGTTCGCGGCGATGGTGCCGATCTCGGGGTCGGCCTACACCTACAGCTACGCCGCCCTCGGCGAGCTGGTCGCGTGGATCATCGGGTGGGACCTCATCATCGAGTACGCCGTCGGCAACATCGGCGTCGCCATCGGCTGGGCGGGACACTTCCGCGAGCTGATGAGCCACTTCGGGGTCGCCATCCCCGCCTGGCTCGGCACCGACTACCGCTCCGCGTTCGAGGCGGTGAAAGCGGTCGCCGCCGGTGCGACCGACCCGGTCAACAGCTACGTCGCCTCGGCCGTCACCCTCGCCCCGCGTATCGCGGGGATCCCGATCATCTTCAACCTCCCCGCGTTCCTGGTGGTCATGGCCATCACCGTGGTCCTGGTGCGGGGGGTGAAAGAATCGGCCAACACCAACAATGCGATGGTGATCCTGAAGATCGGGCTTATCCTCTTCTTCATCACCGTGGGCATCTGGCTCATCAAGCCGGAGAACTGGACCGGCCACCCGCTGGTGCCGGGGGGGAGCGGCTTCGCGCCCAATGGATTCAAGGGGATCAGCGCCGGCGCCGCGATCATCTTTTTCAGCTACATCGGCTTCGACGCCGTCAGTACCGCGTCGGAGGAGGCGAAGGACCCCGCGAAGGACATGCCCTTCGGCATCATCGCAAGCCTCATCATCTGCACGGTGCTCTACGTCATCCTCTCGGTCGTGATGACCGGGATGGCGCCCTGGAACACCCTCGGCACCGCCGAGCCGATGATCACGGCGCTGCAATTCTCGGGCGGGCCGGCCAAGCTGGTCAGCATTTCCCGCCTGATCATCTCGCTCGGCGCCGTGATCGCGATGGGCAGTGTCCTGCTGGTCTTCCAGATGGGGCAGCCCCGCATCTTCTACTCGATGGCCCGGGACGGGCTGCTCCCGCCCTTCATCGCGAAGATCCACCCCAAGTACCGCACGCCCCACGTCGGCACGATCATCACCGGGCTTTTCGTCGGCATCTTCGCCGCCGTGGCCAACATTGCGGAGGTGGTGGACCTGACCAACATCGGGACGCTCTTCGCCTTCATCCTGGTCTCCCTCGGCGTGATCATCCTGCGGGTCAAGGAACCAGAACGCCACCGGCCCTTCCGGGTCTGGGGCTCGCCGTTCACGCCGCTCATCTCGATCCTGTCCTGCTTCTACCTGATGTACCAGCTGCCGACGATCACCTGGATCCGGTTTGGCGTGTGGCTCCTGGCCGGGCTCGTGATCTACTTCCTGTACGGGATCCGGCACTCGAAGCTGCGACGCCCCTCCGGGGCGTGAGACGGGAGGAGACATAGGGAGCCGAGAGGAGCCGGGCATCTTTGCAGCAAGCGGGGGCCCCACGGTGGGAC
>JANLXK010000092.1:0-1229 GCA_031365045.1 Gemmatimonadota bacterium
GCACCGACCGCAGGCCGCGCCACGTTCGACGGCACCGATCTCTTCGCCCTTCAGGGCAACGCGCTCCGTGCGATGCGCCGACGGATGCAGATCGTCTTCCAGGATCCCTACAGCTCGCTCGACCCGCGGATGACCGTCGCCGCCTCAGTGGCCGAGGGGATCGAGATCCACGGGTTGGCCAAAGGCGCGGCGGTCCGCGCACGGGTCGAGGCGCTGCTGGCGGAGGTCGGACTCGATCCGAGCTACGCGGACAAGTACCCCCACGAATTCTCCGGCGGCCAGCGCCAGCGGATCGGGATCGCGCGCGCGCTCGCCGTCGTGCCCCAGTTCATCGTCTGCGACGAGCCGGTCTCCGCCCTCGACGTCTCGGTCCAGGCGCAGGTGCTCAACCTGCTCGCCGACCTGCAGCGCGCCCGCGGGCTCAGCTACCTCTTCATCGCGCACGACCTCGCGGTCGTGCGCCAGCTCGCTCACCGGGTCGCCGTGATGTACCTGGGCCGGATCGTCGAACTGGGGCCGACCGAAGAGGAGCTGGCGCACCCGCGGCATCCCTACACGCAGGCGCTCCTTTCGTCCGTGCCGGAGCCCGACCCCGGCGCCAAGCGTGCGCGAGTCGTGCTCGCGGGAGAGCCGCCGAGTCCGTCGGCGCCACCCTCGGGGTGCGCCTTCCATCCCCGCTGTCCACACCCGGCGCGCGATGCCCGCTGCTCCAGCGAGCGTCCGGAACTCCGTCCCCTCCGCGGTGGCGAGGTCGCCTGCCACCACGCGACATGACCGACCCGCGACGCCTGGTCGATGCCGGAACGATGTGGGGCCCCAAGGTGGGATACAGTCGTGCCGTGCAGGTCGGGCGGACCATCCATGTGGCGGGGACCACTGGTCTCGATGCGGCAGGTATGCCGGCACCGGGCGGGATGTATGGGCAGTCGAAGCAGGCGCTGGCCAACATCCTCGCCGCGCTCCGCCAACTCGGCGCCGGTCCCGAGCACGTGGTCCGGACCCGCATCTTCCTGACCGACATCTCGAAGTGGGAGGAGGCCGGGCGGGCGCATGGTGAGATCTTCGCGGCGATCCGCCCCGCCTCCACGATGGTCGAGATCACCCGCCTCATCGATCCCGCGCTGATGGTCGAGATCGAGGCCGACGCCATACTGCCGGAGGACCGATGACCGCACTCACACTCGATGAACTCAGCGCCTGGACCGAGGAGGAGCGGCGGAAGTGGGAAG
>JANLXK010000055.1:0-7579 GCA_031365045.1 Gemmatimonadota bacterium
CCGGTCACCCGGGGCTGAACTGGGACGCCGCAGACAAAGGGGGCCCGGTCGCTCGGCGACCGGGCCCCCTGACTGTCCCATCGGGCGGTCAGTTCATGAGTTTGATCGGAACTCCGACGGCAATGAGGACCTCCTGCAGGAATGCGCCCTTGAGCTCGACCGGCATGTACGGGCCGTCGCCGCGATCGAGGTTGTGGAGGTAGGCCTCCACCGATACGTCGAGAGCAAGAGACCGGGTCGCTTGGGCGCGCACGCCGAACCCGACCACTCCACCGATGGTGCTCAGGTTCGTATACGAGTATGGTGCATAGGTGTAGACGTCCCCGCCGAAGGTCAGGTGGCTGATCCCGGCGAAGAGCCGAAGATTGCTGCGCCGCGGACGAAAGAGGAGTCGCCCACTCGCCATCGTGACGTTGGCTTTATAGAGTGTGCCCGTAAGTTGGCCGGTGGAGGCGTCCCGATCGGGGAAGGCGTTCTGCTGGTTGGCCTTTGAATAGACGCCTTCCGCCTCGATCCCGAGCGTCTGGGAGAGCCAGTAGGTCAATCGCATTCCGATGGCCGGACCGGAGCCCGTCTTCTCGGTGACACGCTCGGTCACGGTGCCAGTGAACAAGTCCTCATCGAAATAGTTCGAGATCGAGTAGTGGCTCGCGAAGAAGGGGGTCATTTCGAGCTTCTGGGCGGCCAGCGGCGTGGCGCAAGCGACCACGCCTACCAGGGCCAAGGTGGACCGAAGGTGTCGCATGGGGACCTCGAGGCGTGGATGAGGGGGATCGGGCTCTCCCCGTCTACTTACGGTCCGCCGGGCGCCCTGTCAAGCCAGCGCCTACTTCACCCGCGCCTGCAACTCGTTCATCCGGACGCCGGGGCGGTGGCTGGTGAGCGAGAGCCACACGCCGTCGGTCCGCCAGCTGATCGTGCTCGCGGGGGTCGGGGCCCGCATCACCATCCGCCCCGCCGTGAGGGGAGCGGCGGGGACGACCATGACCTGGGGGGTGGCGGCCTCGTTCCGGTCTGCCCGCGCGTCGCGGGCGGCGAACGACGGTCCCGGCCGTTGCTGGTCAAGGGTCACCATCCCGAGGTCGGGTTCCTCGTAGTACACACGGATCACCTGGCGGTCGGGATCGGCGCCGGGCACATCGACGCCGGAGAGTAGCTCGACCCGCTGCGGCGCGAGCCCATCGATGAGCCGGATGCTGCCGCCGAGTTGCGCGACCGCTACGTCGAGGGTGATCCGCCGCGGTGCCGGGGCGTTGGCCGGCCCGAAGTTCAGAGCGCGGAGAAGAGTGGTATCCACCGGAGTGCCTTCCACCATCGCGATCCCTGACGCGGCGGCCGCCGGGCTCGGAGTTGTCGGGGGAGTGGCTTGGCGCTGCAGACCCGTCACACTGACGTTCTCGGCGAGGTGATCTACGTCGTTCGGTCGTGCGGCAGGAGCGGCATCCGCACTCGCGAGCTCGGCTGCGGGGCTCGGCTTGGCCTCGCCAGCCCCGCGGTCCATGGTCGGCGCCATCACCAGGGCGGTCTTGGCGCTCTGATGGTCGGTGCGGGGTGCGACGGACACGGTCGGTGCGGGCACCGTCGGCGCATCGGCCATCTGCGTCGGAGCGGGCGACGTCGCGATCCTCGCCCCAGTGGTCTGGTCGAGCTGAGGCCGAAGGGAGTAGCCGAGTCCCACCGCGAGCACGATGGTCGCGGCCCAGGCCAGCGTCGTCAGATGGGGCTGCCATGGCCGGCGTGCTTGGGTCGTGACTGGCGCCTTCATGGACGGGAGAGCGACGTCGAGCGCCACCACCAGATCGTCCGCCTCGGTCAGGAAGCTCCGTGCTGCGGCCAGCTGTGCCCGGCAGGGGGCGCAGACCGACATATGGCGTTCCAACTCCGTGACTTCGGCGGGAGAGAGTTCCCCGTCGAGGTAGGAGTGCAGGGTCCCTTCGTCAGCGTGCTGCACGGTGTCCCTCCTCTGCATCGAGCGCCCGGTAGGCCTCGACCAGGCGGCGCCGAGCCCGGGCCAGCGTGGTCCCGACGGCGCCCTTGGCCAGCCCCGCGGTCGCGGCGATCTCGTCGTAGTCGAATCCCTCGGCCTTCAGGAGCAGGACCTCGCGATCCCGCTCGGTGAGCCGGTCAAGCGCCCGCCGCACCAGGGCCGCCCGCTCGTTCCGATCGAACTCTTCGTCCGGCGCCTCGGTGTGCGCCGGTGATTCGGCCTTGAGCAGCTCCAGCCGCCGCCCTTGGCGGACGGCGCGCCGCCCATCCTCCCGGACCAGGTTCAGGGCCACAGCGAAGAGCCAGGGACGGGGGTTGTAGGGCGGGGCGGCCAGCGCCCGCGCAAAGACCTCGGCCGCCAGGTCCTCGGCGCGGTCGGGGTCCCCGGTCCGGCGGATCAACATCCGCAGGATCCCAGGGTGGTACGTCGCAAAGAGCTCTTCGACGGTCTGGGGAGTCATCGAGGGGGGAGATGCCCCGGGGTGGGGAACGTGCACATCACTCCCCCCGGTGGCGCCGGTCGGCCTTCTTGGCGCTGTGGCGCTTCTTGGAATCCAGCCGCCGCTCCTTCACCCCCTTGGAGACCTTCGTGGGGCGCCGGACCTTGGGCAGGGTCAGGGCGGTACGGAGGATCTCCGCGAACCTGGCGATGACATCCTCCTTGTTCTGCAGCTGGCTCCGGGTCCGCTCGCTGACGAGGTGCAGCACCCCGCGCCCGTCCAGCCGCTTGGCCAGCCGCTGGTTCGCACGCGCGCGCAGCTCGGGGGAGAGGGCCTGGCTCGTGCCGGGAGACCAGGTCAGTTCCACCCGGGTGGACGAGGTGTTGACGTGCTGACCTCCCGGCCCCCCGCTCCGGGTGGCCCTGAAGGTCAATTCGTGGCGAGGGACGGCGACGCCTGCGCGGATCGGGATCGATCCGTCGTCTTCGCCGGGGGGAATGGTCGCGATGGCCATGCCAAGATGCTAACCGTACCATTACGTTTCCGCGATGATCCCGATGCACATCGAGGCCCGAGCGTGACCGTTCGCTGCTTTGCGGCATTGCCAATCCCGGTCGCCTCGCGCGAAGTCCTCGGTCGGGCGCTCAAGCCCTTCCGGGATGTCGGCTGGCCGGTGCGGTGGGTCCGTCCCGAAGGGGTCCACGTCACGCTCAAGTTCTTCGGGGAGGTCCCGCGCGAGCGCGCCGATGCCATCGCCGAGTCGCTCGAGTTCGCGGTCGCGGGGATCGGCCCGCTCGCGCTATCGCTCTCCGGCTTCGGTGCCTTCCCCGGGCCGGACCGGGTCCGGGTGCTCTGGGCGGCGGTCGAGGCGCCGACGGCGCTCGAGTTGCTGCAGGACCGCATCGAGACCCGCTCGGAAGAGCTGGGCTTCGCGGGGGAGGGGATCATCTTCCGTCCGCACGTCACCATCGGGCGGGTGCGCGAGGGGGAGCGGGTGCCCCGCGGGGAGTCCGACCGGCTCTTCGCGACCCCGCTCTCGGCGCCGTTCACCGCCGACCGCGTCATGCTCTACGAGAGCACGATGCGCGAGGGCGGTGCCGAGTATACGGCGCTGCACACCGCGGTGCTCAGCGGATGAAAGGATGCCTGCTCTGGCCGCTGCGGCTGCTGCTCGTCCTCTTCCTGCTGCTCCTCCTGGGCGGGGCCTGGCTCTATCGGCACGAGCTGGCCGGGATGTGGCGGTTCTGGCGGAGCGGCACGCGCACGGAGACGCCGGTGACCGGGCGCGCCACGGCGCGGGGGCTCGCCGCCGCGACCGACCTCGTCGATTCACTGAACGGCTGGCGGGCCGACTCGATCGTCCTGACGGCGGAGGAGTTGGCGAGCCTGCTGCAGGCCGGATTGGGTGGCTCGGCGGCGCGGTATCTCGATTCCGTCGAGGTCACCCTCGGCAATGAGCACGCCACCGTGACGGCGTCATTGGCCACCGAAGCGATCCCGCGCAACGCCCTCGGCCCGTTCCGCAGTCTGGTGCGCGCACGCGAGCGCGTCAGCGTGGGCGGGCGGCTCGTGGTGCTTGGCTCCGAGGTCGGAGCGCTGCAGGTGGACGCCGTGCGGTTGCGCGGGATCCCGTTCCCGGAGGCGCTGGTCGGCCGGTTCATGTCGAGCAGTCTGGGGGCGTCGGAGGACGGCACGGTGCGCTTCAAGTTGCCGCACGGGATCCGCGACCTGAAGGTCCGCCCGAGCGGCGTGGTGTTGTACGGAGGGGGACGATGAGCGGCGAACGAGTGCTCGTGGTCGATGACGAGGCGGGGATCCGCGAGGCGATCCGCCAGATCCTCGAGTACGAGGGGCTCGTGGTGAAGACCGCCGGCTCGGGCGGGGAAGCGATCACCCTGCACACCGACTTCAAGCCCCAGGTGATCTTCCTCGACGTGAAGATGGCAGGGCTCGACGGGCTCGATACGCTCGCGCGGCTCAAGGCGCTCGAACCGCCGGCCCAGGTGGTGATGATCTCGGGGCACGGCAGCATCCAGACCGCGCTCGAGGCGGTGCGCCGCGGCGCGTTCGACTTCCTCGAGAAGCCGCTCGACAGCGACCGCCTGCTGGTGACGCTCCGGAACGCGCTGTCGCAGGGGGCGCTTCGGGTGGAGAACGCGAAGCTGCGCGGGGTCTCCGGCGGCGCCTACGGGATGGTGGGGAAGAGTGCCGGGCTCCGCGCCGTGCGCGAGCTCGTGACCAAGGTCGGGCCGACGGCGGCGCGGGTGCTCATCACCGGAGAGAACGGGACGGGGAAGGAGCTGGTCGCGCGGGCGCTCCACGCCGCGTCGCCCCGCCGCGAGGCACCGTTCGTCGAGGTCAATTGCGCGGCGATCCCCTCCGAGCTCATCGAGAGCGAGCTCTTCGGCCACGTGAAGGGGTCGTTCACGGGCGCGGTCGTGGATCGAGCGGGGAAGTTCGAGCAGGCCGACGGCGGGACGCTCTTCCTCGACGAGATCGGCGACATGGCGCTCGCCGCGCAGGCGAAGGTGCTCCGAGCGCTGCAGGAAGGGATCGTCACCCGGATCGGCGGCGCGAAGCCGATCCAGGTGGATGTCCGCGTCCTGGCCGCGACCAACAAGCGGGTCGAGGTCGAGATCGCCGAGGGCAGGTTCCGGGAGGACCTCTTCTATCGATTGAACGTGGTGCCGGTCCACGTGCCGCCCCTCCGGGAGCGCCGAGAGGACATCGCGGCGCTGGTCGAGCACTTCGCCGAGTCCCTCACCGTGACGAGCGGGCTCGCCCCGAAGCGGTTCGAGGCCGGCGCGGTGGAGGCGCTCGCGCGGCGCTCCTGGCCCGGGAACATCCGCGAACTGCGGAACGGGGTCGAGCGGTTGCTCATCCTGGCCAGCGGGAGCACCATCACCTCCTCGGATGTCGCCCGCCTCCTTCCTATGGTAGGTGAGGCAGCACCGGAGGCAGAGGCAGGATCAGAGGTGCCCGAGGAGACGACCGAGGAAGGGGAGGGGAACGGCGCGGGCGCGGGCTCGTTCGAGGCCTTCCGCGAGGAGGCCGAACGGCAGTTCCTGCGGCAGAAGCTGCGCGAGCATGGCTGGAACGTCTCCGAGACTGCGCGCGCCATCGCGATGCCGCGGTCCAACCTGTACAAGAAGATCGAACGCTACGGACTCACCCGGGAGCAGTGATGGCGGATCAGCGACGCGATTGGGACAAGGAGATGGCGGCGATCGACCAGGTGATCGCGAAGGGGGGCTACGTGGCCCCGAGCGGTGGCGCGCCGGCCGCCGCTCCCTCGGGAGGAGTCGCACCGGTCGCCGCTGCCGCAGCGCCCGCCCTGGGCCGACGCGCCTGGCTCGGGACTTGGTTGCGGACGCTCCTGGGCGTGGCGCTCGCCATCGGGCTCAACGTCTGGCCCTGGAGCCATATCTGCGGCCTCCGCCTGTATTGGTACCTCGCCGCCATCGGCCTCCTTGCCCTCACAGGGACGTGGGTGATGCTGGTCAGCTGGCGCCGCCGCTCCGGACTTCCGCACATCCTCGGGCTCCTGATGCTCGGCTACGCGGTCTGGCTCGGTGCGAGCGAGGTCCTGCCGCGGGTGGGGTACGCCAGGGTGGCGGCAACGTGGAGCTGCCCGGCATCTTGAACTGAATGCATCGCGAATTCGGCTACTGGCTGCTGGCTGCTGGTGGCCCCGTGCCGATGGCGGACCCCGAACCGGGACCACCAGGAGCCAATAGCCAGTAGCGACTCACCTTCGAACCACCTGGGATCACCATGGCCAAGACCTACAAGAACTTCATCAATGGGCAGTGGGTGGCTCCGTCCACCGGCAAGTATTTCGAGAACCGGAACCCCGCCAACACCGACGACCTGATCGGGCGCTTTCCGGACTCGGGCGCGAAGGACATCGCCGAGGCGGTGAAGAGCGCCAAGCGAGGATTCGAACTGTGGCGGAAGGTCCCGGCACCCGCCCGCGGGGATGTGCTCCGGCGCCTCGGCGACCTTCTGACGACGCACAAGGAAGAGATCGCCGACGGAATGACGCGGGAGATGGGGAAGGTCCTGGCCGAGACGCGGGGCGACGTGCAGGAGGGGATCGACACCGCGTTCTACGCGGCGACCGAAGGGCGCCGACTCTTCGGGCATGTGGTGCCTTCGGAACTGCGCGACAAGTGGGCGATGACCTACCGCCGACCGATCGGGGTGGCCGGGCTGATCACGCCGTTCAATTTCCCGCTGGCCAGCCCGACCTGGAAGATGTTCCCGGCGCTCCTCTGCGGGAACAGCGTGGTGATCAAGCCGAGCGAGGACGTACCGCATACGACGCATCGGCTGGTGGAGCTGCTGCTCGAGGCGGGGCTCCCGCCCGAGGTGATCCAGCTGGTGCACGGCCGCGGGGCGACCGCGGGGCAGGCGCTGGTGGAGCACCCCGACGTGCCGGTGATCTCGTTCACCGGGTCGACCGCCACCGGGAGCCGGATCGGCGAGATCTGCGGCCGGATGCACAAGCGCCTCTCGCTCGAGATGGGCGGGAAGAACGCGATGATCGTGATGGATGACGCCGACCTCGACCTGGCGCTCGACGGCGTGCTGTGGGGCGCGTTCGGCACCACCGGCCAGCGCTGCACCGCCACCAGCCGGCTCATCCTCCACAAGAAGATCCACGACAAGTTCGTCGCCCGGGTGGCCGAGGCGGCCGAGAAGCTCCGGCTCGGTGACGGCCGGACGGCGGGGACCGACGTCGGTCCGCTGATCCACGAGCGGTCGCGCGCCAAGGTCGAGCAGTACGTGGCCATCGGCAAGGAGGAAGGGCTCGAGGTCGTCACCGGCGGCAAGCGGCCGGGGGGTGCCAAGGTCGAGCGCGGCTTCTTCTACCGTCCCACGATCTTCGCCGGGGCCCGGCCCACGCACCGGCTGGCGCAGGAGGAAGTGTTCGGGCCGGTGCTCACCGTGCTCCGCGTGAATTCCCTCGCCGACGCGATCAAGGCCAATAACTCGGTCAAGTACGGCCTCTCGAGCTCGCTCTATACCCGCGACGTGAATGCCGCGTTCCGGGCGATGCAGGATCTCGACAACGGGATCAGCTACATCAACGCGCCGACCATCGGTGCCGAGGCGCATCTGCCCTTCGGCGGCGTGAAGCAGACCGGCAA
>JANLXK010000119.1:0-1298 GCA_031365045.1 Gemmatimonadota bacterium
CCGGCGTGCTACGATCCGCCCCCACCACGGGGGAGACCGTGAGACCCACCGAAACGCTTCCCGGCCTGATCGTTTTCGTCGCCCTGCTCGTGTTGTCCCTGGGGACGTTTGCGTATCTCATCGAGTCACGCTTCGCGCTCTTGCGAGCCGCAAAACCCAGCGCCCGTTTCGACCGTTGGGGAGAGCGGTGGGCGGGGGTCTTGACCCAGTTCATCGGCCAGCGCCGCATCCTGAGCCCCGGGTACATCGGCGCCGGGATCATGCACGCGCTCATCTTCTGGGGGTTCCTCGCGGTCGCCTTGAACTCGCTCCACTTCGTCGGGGGAGGGTTCGTCGAGGGGTTCCACCTTCCCTTCTTCGGGCCGGCCTCGTGGCCGGGACGTGCTTACGTCGTGGTGCGCGACCTGTTCGAGTGCGCGGTCATCGCGATGGTTGGGGTCGCGGCCTACCGGCGCGTCGTCGTCCGGCCCGCGAGGTTGACCCCGTCCTGGGACGCGGCGTTGATCCTGTCGCTGATCGGCACCTTGATGGCGACCGACCTCGCCATGGCCGGAGCCGAGACCGCCGTTCACGGATCGGCGAACGGGTACCCTTCGCCCGTGGGGCGTGCGCTCGCCCCCTTGTTTTCCGGAGTCGGCACGCCGGGAAGCCTCGCCCTTCACAGCGTTGCCTGGTGGCTGCACCTGGGGGCCCTTCTCGGCTTCCTGGTCTACCTTCCCATTTCGAAGCACTTCCACGTCGTCACGTCGCTCCCCTCGATCCTGTTCCGGCGCCTCGACACGGGCGCCCTCCCGATGATCGACCTCGAGAATTCCGAGAGGTTCGGGATCACCGGTTTTTCCGACCTGGGCTGGAAGGACATCCTCGACGTCTATTCGTGCACCGAGTGCGGCCGGTGTCAGGAAGCGTGCCCCGCGTACGCCACGGGAAAGCCCCTGAACCCGAAGAAGATCAACGAGGACATGCGGCACGTCATGATGCCGGCGCTTCCGTTCCTGATCGGCCGGAAGAGTCTTGCCGAAGGACAGGCGCTTCCGGTGCTCCCGTCCCAGACGATCGCCGACGATGTGCTCTGGTCGTGCACCACCTGCCGCGCCTGCGAACAGGCGTGCCCGCTGTTCATCGAGTTCGTGGACCGGATCGTCGGCATGCGCCGGAAGCTGGTCTTGGAGGACGGCGCGTTTCCCGAAGAACTGACGGTCGCGTACAAGAACCTCGAGAAGGCGGGAAACCCCTGGGGGCAGAGCGCCGACCAACGCGCCGACTGGGCGGCGGGTCTCGAGATCCCGTTGATGGCC
>JANLXK010000128.1:0-1101 GCA_031365045.1 Gemmatimonadota bacterium
GCGAACCACCCCTTCTGGTCGCCCGACAGCCGCTTCCTCGGGTTCTTTTCGACGGGAAAGCTGCGCAAGATCGATGCGAACGGCGGTCCTCCCCAGGCGCTGTGCGATGCCACCGGCGGCCGCGGCGGCGCGTGGAGCATCAACGGCACGATCGTCTTCACACCGTCGCCGACCGACGTGATCTACAAGGTGCCGGCTGCGGGCGGCGCCCCGGTGGCTGTGACCGAGTTCGACGCGAAGACCAGCGAATCCTCGCATCGGTTCCCGATCTTCCTTCCCGACGGAAAGCACTTCCTCTTTCTCGCGGAGGGCCGCCCCGACACCGAAGGCTCCCAGGAGGGTTACACGCTCTACGCCGGCTCGTTCGATTCGAAGGACCGCAAGCGGGTGGTCGCGACGAACGCGGGGGCGCGATTCGCGAAGTCCGGATTCCTCCTTTTCCTCAGGGACCGCACGCTCTTGGCCCAGCGGTTCGACGCCGGAAAACTTGAGCTGACCGGCGACGCCGTCCCGGTCGCCGACAACCTGACCCGGACCGGGCGGTACGAGTCGATGTTCAGCGTGTCCGACAACGACTTGCTCGCGGTCCAGGCCAACGGGGCCTCAGAGCTTTCGCACCTCGTTTGGATGGACCGCGACGGCCACGATCTCGATACCGTCGGTAAGCCGGCGGACTACCGGTCGATCGCCCTCTCGCACGACGGCAAGCGCGTGGTCGCGTCCATCCAGGACCCGAAGAATCAGAAGACCGACATCTGGGCGCTCGACTTGGAACGAGGCACCTCCACGCGCCTGACCTTCGACCCGGCGGACGACTACTCGCCGCTTTGGTCGCCGGACGATCGGACGATCTACTTCACGTCGCACCGTCAGGGGCGCGGAGACATCTATCGCAAGTCCAGCTCGGGGACCGGCACGGACGAGCCCGTTTTCGGCGACCCGGATCAGAACATCCTCTGGAGCCTGTCGGGCGACGGCCGCACCGGCGCGATCATGACGAACAACACGACGAAGAAGACCGGGTGGGACATCTCGATCTTCAGCTTCGCGGACGCCAAGAATCGGGTTTTCCTGGAGACGCCGTTCAACGAGGTGGCGCCC
>JANLXK010000146.1:0-7932 GCA_031365045.1 Gemmatimonadota bacterium
CAACTCCGCAATGAGGGGTCCGGGGATGTCCGGAGAAAGGGGAATTGCACACCCTCGATGACGGTGTGCAAGCCCCCTCCCCGTCCCCATCTCCCGCCCGAGTCGCACGCCCCAACACCCCCAGGGAGGAACCGATGTCCGTACCTCGTCTCCGGCACCCGTTCCGTGCCGCCATCCTCGGCGCGATCGCTCTACTGCTCACCGCCGCAAGCTCCCGTACCACCGACCCAGGCCGTCTCGAAGGCTTCGTGAAGGACAATGGCGGGGCCCCGATCGCCAATGCCCAAGTCTTCGTGGTCGGGACCGCGCACTCTGCCCTGACCGACGCACGCGGGCACTATCTCATTGCGGGGGTGACCCCTGGCTCGGTAGACCTGCGCGCAGCATTCGTCGGCTACCGGCCGGTCCTTGTCCGCGGCGTCCGTGTCGTCGGAGGCCAGACCACGCGGCAGGACTTCGCACTTGAGGCCTCGGTGGTCGAGGTCTCCGCGCTCGAGGTCACCGCTGAGAAGCCGCTCGTCCCCCGCGACCAAGTCACCTCGCGGGCCGTTATCGTCGGTGGCGCCAACGAAAGTCAGGGCTCTGCGTCCCGTGATCGCCGCAACGATGCAGGACGGACGCCGATCTCGTCACAGCCGCTGGGCACCAACGGGTTCGTGGGCCCCACCACCGCCCAGCCCTGCTGCTACCGCCAGGTCTCTCCACCACCGGTCAACCACGGCTTCAACACCGAGGAATACTCGCACATCCGCGAGAACGGGTTCCGTCCCGTCGCCTCGGCACCGCTCTCGACCTTCAGCATCGACGTGGACAAAGCCTCCTACGCCAACGTCCGTCGCTTCCTGACACAGGGATCCCTCCCGCCGGGGGACGCGGTGCGGCTCGAGGAGATGATCAACTACTTCACCTACGATCTCCCCGAACCGCGCGGCGAACATCCGTTCAGCATCACCACCGAGGTCGGAGCCACACCCTGGGCCCCGCAGCATCGCCTGGTCCGGATCGGGATCCAAGGGAAGCGTCTCCGCGGCGAGCGGATGCCGCCGAGCAACCTCGTCTTCCTGATCGACGTGTCGGGCTCGATGAACGAGCCCAACAAGCTCCCGCTGGTCAAGCGGAGCCTCCGAATGCTCGTCGACCAGCTGGATGAGCGGGACCACGTCTCCATCGTCGTATACGCCGGCCGCGCGGGGCTCGCCCTCCCCTGCACCCCGGGCACCGAACGGACCCGCATCCTCAACGCCATCGACAACCTCGAAGCGGGCGGTTCGACCGCCGGCGGTGCCGGGATCCAGCTCGCCTACCGTATCGCGCGGGAGAACTTCGTCGCCGAGGGGAACAATCGCGTGATCCTCGCCACCGACGGCGACTTCAACGTCGGCGCCTCGAGCGAAGGTGAACTGGTACGACTCATCGAGCAGGAACGGCGGAGCGGTGTCTTCCTCACTGTCCTCGGCTTCGGGACGGGCAACTATGCCGATGCGCGGATGGAATCGCTCGCCGACAAGGGGAACGGCAACTACTTCTACATCGACAACCTGATGGAAGGGCGTAAGGTCTTCGTCGAAGAACTGCAGGGGACCCTCTTCACTATCGCCAAGGACGTGAAGATCCAGGTGGAGTTCAATCCCGCCGAGGTCGCGTCTTACCGCCTGGTGGGGTACGAAAATCGGGCACTCCGCGACGAGGACTTCAACAACGACTCGATCGACGCGGGGGAGCTCGGCGCCGGGCACACCGTGACCGCGCTCTATGAGATCATCCCGGTCGGCGTGCGGGGGGACGTCTCAGTACCCGGTGTCGATCCGCTCCGGTATCAGCGGCCGGCAGCGCGCCCCGACGCCCCGCGCGGCGAGCTCCTCACCGTGAAGCTCCGGTACCAGCGCCCCGAAGGGAGCGCCAGCCGGCTCATCGACGCCCCGGTGCGCGACGTCGAGCGGCGGGACCAGCGCCTCAGCGACGACTTCGGCTTCGCCGCGGCAGTGGCCGAGTTCGGGATGCTGCTCAGGAACAGCGAGTTCAAGGGAACGAGCAGCGGGGCCAGCGTGCTCGAGATGGCGCGGGCCCACCGTGGGGAGGACCGGGACGGCTACCGGGCGGAATTCATCCAGCTGGTCCGGGCCTGGCAGACCCTCAGCGGAAACCGGACGGAGAGTGTTGGAGTAGTGGAGTAGCTGTCGGAGTTGGGAGTGGGGAGGGGTGCGATGAAGGGTCCATTGCTCTCAGCCATGGCCCAACTCCCGCAAGGAGTTGCTCCCAACTCCTGACTCCAAACTCCAAACTGGTTAGGGGATGTGTGGAGTGAGACCGCCGGGTGGGACGGACGCGGGGCAACATTTCAGGATCAGCCCACCCCACGGACGGAAGAACGGCGGCCTCGTACCCCACCGCACGCATCTCTGCAGTGCCCGGCCGGTCCGGCCGTCGTCCCGGGACTGTACTCGCTCACCCGGGCGGCGGTCGGGCCGGTCGGTGCGTTGACGGCATGCGGGATGCGGGCCAAGGGACCGAGGGGAACCAACGGAACGAGGGCCCTGGCTCAAGGCCCCCGCGCACCGCGTATCGCATCCCGCCTTTTATCCCACCAATGCTCCATCCCTTACTGGATAGTCGATGTAGCCCACGTCCCCGCCGCCGTAGTACGTCGCGGCATCCCCCGCGGCGAGCTCCATCCCTTCGGCGAACCGCTCCACGAGGTCGGGGTTGGCGATGTACGGCCGGGCGAAGGCCACTGCGGTCGCCGCCCCGGACACGATGGCGGCCTCAGCATGTTCGGCGTCGTAGCCGGCGTTGAGGATCAGCGCGCCCGGATAGACCGCCCGGATCGCCTCGGTCGTCACCGGAGGCCCGGAGGCCCCGCGGCGGTCGCCGGTTTCGGTCAGGTGGAGCCACGCCAGCCCGAACGGTGCCAGGAGCTCCGCGACGGTCCGGAAGGTATCGACCGGGTCGCTGTCCACCATCGAGTTGAAGGCGTTGTCGGGTGAGAGCCGCACGCCCACGCGGTCGGCCCCGATCGCGTGTACCACAGCCCTGATCACCTCGACGAGGAGGCGCGCGCGGTTCGCCGCGCTCCCGCCATACGCGTCCGTCCGGTGGTTGGAGCCGTCGCGGAGGAATTGGTCGATCAGGTAACCGTTGGCGGCGTGGAGTTCGACCGCGTCGAACCCGGCCTCGCGCGCACGTCGTGCGGCATGCGCGAAGTCCTTGACGATCTCCTGGATCTCATCGAGCTCCAGCGCCCGCGGGGTCTCGAAGGACTGCAATCCCTCATAGGTGAAGGTCGTTCCTTCGGCCGGGATGGCGGAGGGGGCCACCGGCCAGCGCCCGCCCCGGAGGGAGGAGTGCGAGATCCGCCCCGTGTGCCAGAGCTGGACCGCGATCTTCCCTCCCTTCGCGTGCACGGCGTCGGTGACCTTCTTCCACCCCTCGACCATCGCGTCGGTGTAGACGCCGGGAGTGAAGGCGTAGCCCTGGGACCCGACACCGATCTGGGTCGCCTCGGTGATGATCAGCCCGGCGCTCGCCCGCTGGGCGTAGTAGATGGCCGCCGAGTCGCCCGGGACCTCGTCCTTGCGGGCGCGGTTCCGGGTCATCGGGGCCATCACGACTCGGTTGGAAAGCTCCACCGCACCGAGACGGGCGGGAGAGAGGAGGTTCGAAAGCTCGGAATTGCTCGACATGTTGCCTCGTCAGTTGGTACAGAAATGAGTGGTATAGTACTGAACTATTTATTCAAAAAGGGGGAGGCTCAGACCGGCACCGCGCTCCGGAGCCGCTCCAGGAATTCAATGAACTGCTGGCGTTCGGTGGCCGAAAAGCTCGCCATCACCTCGGTCTCGGCCAGCGCGAGCCGCTTGGCGGCGGCTTCGTACTTGCGACGCCCTTCCGGGGTGATCTGGGCCCGGACACTGCGACGGTCGTCCGGATCCGGGATCCGGCGGACCAGCCCTTCCCCTTCCATGCGGTCCATCAGCTGGGTCACGTTCGACTTCACGCAGGAGTTCTTCTCGGCCAGGGCGCCGAGGGGGATCGCTTCCTTGGCGCTGTTGAGGTGGCGGAGGAGCTTCATCTTGGCGAGCGACAGCCCCCCTTCCTCGAGGGCGTGTTCCACCCGCGACTCCACTTCCTGGGCCGCGTGGACCAGGTGGTAGGTGAAGGCGCAGAGGCTTCCCGGCGGGCCAGCAAACTCGTTCATGTATGAAATATTACCCTGAGGAGGAACGGTGTCAAGATGGGGAGGTGCAAGGCGAATGGCGGGGGAGCATCACAAGACAGGGGGTCATCACCGCTCACGCTTCACTTCCGTGAGCAGCTTCCCTGCCCCATCTGCCATCGGGGTCCCGGGCCAGTCCCGCATCATCCGCTTCAGTTCCGCCATCAGCTTCCCGGTCTGCCCCGAGGCGCGGTAGAGATCGACCAGGTGATTGGCGAGGTACATCGCGGTGCCCCGGTCGTGGGGGCGGCGCCGGATGGCGAGGAGCTCGTTCTCGGCGGCGGCGTGGTCGTTCCGCTCGCGGAGGTGGAGCGTCGCCAGCCGGAGCCGGGCGGGGATGTCGTCGGGGAACTCGAGGAGATGGGTGCGGAAGCTCTCAGCCGCTTCGTCGAACCGGCCCCGGGCGATCAGGGACTCCTGGATGGAGTAGCTCTGCTGGTACTTGATGTCCCCCGCTGCGAGGATCCCGCCGATGGCCCGCTCCGCGAACCATGCCGACACCCCTCGCACCAGCCGGGTGAGGTACCAGCAGAAGGGGATCGCACCGATCGCCGCGAAGACTCCCTGCCATCCGGTGAGCCGGTGGCGGAAGAGCAGCGTGACGATGAAGATCCAGCAGACCAGCGAGAGGAACCCGGCCTGCACCACCATCGTGCGGTTGAATGCTTCGTCGGCGGCGGTGCGGTGCTCGGTCATGGATGGACAGTTCACTCAGAATAGGCGGGGGTCAAGCTTCGGTGCACTCCAGGCAACAGCGAGGAAACCCCAAAACCCCGAAAACGAAGCGCCGGCCCTGCGATCTGGAGCCCAAATGGGCAGCTGCCGTCGTATCGGAAAGGAATCCTGATCCCACGCCCTCTTTGGGGTTTCGGGGTTTCCTCGCAATGGCCCGCCGAGGTGCACGCGGTACGTTCTGGCGTGGTCCCGTTCGCGCATTGTGCGGATCGCGGTACCTTCCTTGTTCCTCAGTGCGACATCGGGACCGCAACCTTTCGAACCGGAATTCCGTCTAGAGTGTGCTCGACCGCACCCTCCCACCGTCACGCAGGAGTTCCCCACCGTGCAACGCCGAGATTTCCTGCAGCTCGCGGGCGCCGGCGCGCTCACCGTCCCGATGTTCGGCCGCCCGATGGCGGGCTGGAACGGGGCGCTGACGCCGATCGCCACCGCCGACAAGAAGCAGCTCGCCGACGCCGCGCTCAGCGCGGCCCGCGGAGCGGGCGCCACCTACGCCGACGTCCGCATCGGGCGGTACCTCAACCAGTTCATCCAGTCACGGGAGCGGAAGATCCAGGGGATCACCAACACCGAGTCGTTCGGGTGCGGGGTGCGGGTCATCGCCAACGGGACCTGGGGTTTCGCCGCGACCAACGACGTGACGATCGACGGGATCGCCCGGGCGGCGCGGAAAGCGGTGGACATCGCCAAGGCCGACGCCCGGCTGCAGACCGACCCGGTGCAGCTGGCGCCGCAGGCGGGCCAGGGGGAACGGACCTGGCGCACGCCGATGGAGAAGAACGCCTTCGACATCCCGCTGCAGGAGAAGGCCGACCTGTTGGTGGCCACCGCCGACGCCGCCCTCACCAACGGCGCCGACTTCGTCAACGCGCTGATCTTCCTGGTCAACGAGCAGAAGTACTTCGCCTCGACCGACGGGTCCTACATCGACCAGGACGTGCACCGGATCTGGCCGACCTTCACCGTCACCGCGGTGGATCAGGCCTCAGGCAAGTTCGAGAGCCGCGACAGCTTCAGCGCCCCGATGGGGATGGGGTGGGAGTACATGTCGGGGCGTCCCGCGGGCCGGATCCAGACCCCCGCGGGGGTCACGGTCTACGGCAACTACTACGACATGGTCGAGGACGCGCGGAACGCCGCCCGGGAGGCGCGCGCCAAGCACGGGGCCAAGACGGTCGAGGCCGGCAAGTGGGACGTGGTGCTCGACCCGTCGCACCTCTGGCTCACGATCCACGAGTCGGTCGGCCACCCGCTCGAGCTCGACCGGGTGCTCGGCTACGAGGCCAACTACGCCGGCACCAGCTTCGCGACCCTCGACAAGTGGCGGAGCGGCACCTTCAAGTATGGTGCCGAGCAGGTGAGCATCGTCGCCGACAAGACCCAGCAGTTCGGCCTCGGCACCGTGGGCTGGGATGACGAGGGCGTCCCCACCAAGCAGTGGGACCTGGTGCGGAACGGGATCCTCAAGAATTACCAGGCGACCCGCGACCAGGTGCATGTCATCGGCCAGAGCGAGTCGCACGGGTGCTGCTACGCCGACAGCTGGAGCGACGTGCAGTTCCAGCGGATGCCCAACGTGTCGCTGCAGCCCGGCAACGCCCCGCTCAACCCCGCCGAACTCGTGCGCGGGGTGGAGAAGGGGATCTTCATCGTGGGCGACGGGTCGTATTCGATCGACCAGCAGCGCTACAATTTCCAATTCGGCGGCCAGCTGTTCTACGAGATCCAGCAGGGCCAGATCGTGGGGATGCTCAAGGACGTCGCCTACCAGTCGAACACCCAGGAATTCTGGAACGCCTGCGCCTCGGTCTGCGACCGGCGCGACTACCGGCTGGGGGGATCGTTCTTCGACGGAAAGGGCCAGCCCGGGCAGATCAGCGCCGTGAGCCACGGCACTGCCACCGCCCGCTTCAACGGCGTCAACGTCATCAACACCGCCCGGCGGATCTGAGGATATATGAGCTTCGGAATGACCGAGTCCCAGGCCCGCGAGCTGATGCAGCGCGTGCTCCGCTTCTCCAAGGCGGACGCGTGCGAGGTGAACCTGAACGGCAACGCGGGCGGGAACGTCCGCTACGCCCGGAACACCGTCAGCACCGCCGGCGCGCAGGAAGACGTCACGATGGTCGTCCAGTCCAACTTCGGGAAGCGCTCCGGCACCGTCACCCTCAACGAGTTCACCGACGAGGCGCTGCAGCGCGCGGTGGCCCGGTCGGAGGAACTGGCGCGCCTCGCCCCCGAGGACCCCGAGTTCATGGGGCCGATGGAGCAGCAGCGCTACATCCCGACCACCTCGTGGTTCCAGAACACCGCCACGCTCACCGCCGAGCAGCGGGCCCGCGCGGCGGAGATCAGTATCCAGGCGGCCAAGGCGCGGGAGTGCACCGCCGCCGGCTTCTGGCAGGACAATGACTCCTTCGCGGCGATGGCCAACACCAAGGGCCTCTTCGCCTGGGACAAGAGCACGGGGGTCAACTTCTCCGTGACGGTGCGGAGCAATGACGGCACCGGCTCGGGCTACGTCACCCGCGACGTCAACGACCTGAGCAAGCTCGACGCGGCGGCGGCCAGCCGCATCGCGACCGAGAAGGCGGTGGCCAGCCGGAACGCACGGGCCATCGAACCGGGCAAGTACACCGTGATCCTCGAGCCCGAGGCCTCGGTCGAGCTGATCCAGAACATGGCGTTCAACCTGGGCGCCCGCGGCGCCGACGAGGGCCGCTCCTTCCTCTCCAAGCCGGGCGGCGCGACCAAGGTGGGCGAGAAGCTCTTCGACGAGCGGGTCACGATCACCTCCGATCCGGCCAACCCCGAGGTCCCCACCGCGGCGTGGAACGGCGACGGCCGGGCGCAGAATCCGACCACCTGGATCGACAAGGGCGTGGTGAAGCAACTCTTCTACAGCCGCTACTGGGCGGCGCAGAAGGGAGTGGCCGCGGTGCCCGCCCCGTCCAACCTCATCATGGCGGGCGGCACCGGGA
>JANLXK010000155.1:0-3590 GCA_031365045.1 Gemmatimonadota bacterium
GGCGAGAGTCGAAAACGCCGGCAACACCGTTCCCACGGTTAAAGCGATGGCAGCGCGATTCAGGGACAGGCTCCCAAGAAGGCTCACATCCATCGTTTGAACGGCCCAAGCATCGTCCGCTTTATCCGCAGCCGCGCCGGCAGCTCGCGCAGCGTCTGCGATGTGACTTGCACGTTGTCCGGATGCCGCCGCAACTCTTCGAAGATCGCGAGCGCCGGCCGGACGGCCGCGGGATCGCGGCTGGCCAGCATCGCCTCGGCCAAGCGATCGTGCGCGGCGTGCTCGAAGTTGTAACTGCCAAAGGCCACGAAGGAATCGTCGGTCACGACGAGTTTCGAGTGCTCGCCATGCCGGTTTTCGTGCACGCGTACCCCCGCACGCAGCAACCGCCGGTAGTGGGCGGCCGCGGCGATCCACGCCAGCTCGGTGGCGGGAAGCGCGTCCCGATGCGAGTGATGAATCTCAACGCTGACACCGCGTCGCGCCGCCGCAACGAGCGCCGCCATCAACGGCTCGACGGGCTTGAAGTAGAGGCTGGTGATGGCGATCGATGATTGGGCCTCGGCGATCATTTGCACGAGACGGTCGGTGACGACGTTGGGTCCGCGCCATCCCAGCGGGCCGGCGGCGCCCTGCAGCAGGTTGGGGTTGCACAGCCAGTAGTCGAGGACGATGGCGCCGTCGGCGGAACCGGCGACGGTGCGCAGGTGATCGAGGTGCGACTCCTCCACCGACCCGCCGAGCTCCCGGTAGCTTTCGAGAAGTGTGGGCACCACCGGACCGCGGAGCGCTACGGCGTACTCGTTCCAGCCTTCGAACGACATCCGGGTGACGTTGCTGCTGCAAAACAGGGCCTCGCCCGCTTCGGACACCTGGATCTTCACGTGCTGGCCGCCGCCCAACCACCGTTGCAGTCGATGCCCAGGACGATAGATGGTCACGACCGCGCCCCCGCGCTGGAGGGCGTCCAGCCGGGACGCGAGCGCCGACCGGCTCTCGTTGGACATCAGGGTGCCGCCGAGGCGCTGGCCGAATCCGTCGATCAACAGGTTCACGGCCACGCCGCGCCCCTGCGCCGCATCGAGTGCGTCGAGCAACGCGACGCCGTACTCGTCGTACTCGATGTAGTAGGTGGACAGATACAAAAACGCCGTCGCCTCGCGAATCATCGCGAGGCGGCGCGCCCATTCGTCGGCGCGATTCCACAGGGGCAGCAGCGCGCTGGCGGTCACCATCTGTGCGTTGCGGCTACAGCCGATAGCCGCCCGCGACGTCAAGATTGACGCCGGTGACGTAGGTGGCCTCGAGCAGGTACAACACGGCCTGGGAGATATCTTCGAGCGCGCCCGCGCGCCCGAGGGGCACCCACCGGCCGATCTCTTCCAGCGGCGGAAGGTCGATCGAGTTCTCCAGCTGGCCGGGCGAGACCATGTTCACGCGGATGTTCCGCTCCGCATAGGCGGCGGCAAGCGAGCGCGTGAGCGCCAGCAGGCCGGTCTTGCTGACGTAATAGTCGACGCCTTGCACGTTCGCCCGCGTGCCTTCGAGGCCGGCCGTCCCGATGTTGACGATGCTGCTCCCCGGGCGCATCAGCGCTTGCGCGTGAAAGCAGCAGTAGTACGCGCCGGAGAGGTTGGTGGCCAGCGTCTGGTCCCAGACCCCAGGATCGAGTTGGCTCACGTGCTGCGGGTTGTAGTTGCCCACGTTGTTCACGAGCAGATCGACACGGCCCTCGCGCGCCCCGATATCCGCGAAGACCGCCGCGACGTCCGCGTTGACGCCCACGTCCGCGGCGAGCACCCGCGCGCGGCGGCCGGTGTCGACGATGTCCTGCGCGAGCGCGCGCGCGTCGTCGTCGGACTCGCGATACAAGATCACCACGTCGTAGCCGCGCGCGGCCAGGACCGTGCACAGGTGCCCGCCCAGCCGGCGCGCTCCGCCGGTCACGACGGCCAGAGGGGTCGCGGCTTTCGCTGTGTCGGGCTGGGTCATCGCCGGGTGCGCTCCACGCGCACGAACGAACACGCCGCCGCGGGTACGGCGGCGGGCTTGCGAATCTCGAGCCGCACGGTCTGAACGGGTGCCAGCTGCGCCAGGAGCAGGGCTGCGGTGTCTTCCGCCATCGTTTCGATCAGCTGAAACGCGCGGTGCTGAACGAACGCGGTCACGCTCTGGGCCACCGCGGCGTAGTCCACCGCGTCGCCGATCGACTCCGAGCCCGCGGCGGCGGCGAAGTCGTAGTCCAGCTCGATATCCACGATCACGGTCTGAGGCGTCTGCCGCTCGTGATCGAAGATGCCGATGATGCAGTCGATCTTCAGGCTCTTGAGTCCGGCCGTGCCGATCATCGTCTCGCCTCCCGAAGCTCAGGCCTCCGCGCGATCCAGATCTGTTCGTGCGCCGTGGCGTCGGCGTATGGCGTGCGGTCGAAATCGCCGTAGCAGGCCTCGATCGTGAAACCTGCCGCAAGAAGCAACTCGCGCGCCTGCGACGGTGTCAGCCAGCTCAAACTGAGTCGACGGTAGCGGCGCCGCCGCACCACGCCTTCGGCGTCGAGCTCGTCTTCCCAGGTGACAACCCGAATCGATTGCGCCGGCTCGTCAACCAGCGACGTCACCCACAACAGCGCCTCCGCACCGGCCGCGGTGCGATACTCCGCGCGCAGTTGCACCGTCCGCATGTGCGCCATCAACTCGGGCGTCATCACGAAATCATCGAAGATGAAGCGCCCGCCGGGTCGAAGCTGGGAGTAAACGTGAGCGATCGCGCCGCGTTTGTCCTCGAGGGTCGGCAGGTGGCCGAGGCTGTGGTAAGGCAGTGCGATGAGCGCCGCGGGGGTGTGCAGTTCGAAGCCGCGGAAATCCGCCCGCATCAGGGTGAGCCGTTCGAGCACGCCGGCGTTTTCGGCGCGGCGCCGGCAGAGGTCGAGCATCGCCTGCGAGAGATCGACGCCGATGACGGCTCGCCCACGAGCCGCGGCCTGTACGGCGATGCGGCCGTCTCCGACGCCCAATTCCACAACGGGTCCGTCGGTCTTTGCGTACGCATCCAGGTAGAACGGGAGGTTGGCGCGCGTTGACCCTGCCGTGTCGGTCCAGACGGCATAGATTTCGGCGAAGCTGTCGTACTCAGGGGTGTTCATCTTGAGGGCCGCATTCTATATCCTGGCCCCGCCGACCCAAGGCTCGAGGTGAGGTCAGAGCCGATCAGAAATCGGGAGGACGGATGAGCCGGATCTCGATACGCAGGGTCACCGTCGTGCTCGTCGGGGCGACGGTTTGTTTTGCGGTGCTGGGGCTCGTCACGCAGCTCCGAGCTCCCGGCGAGACCGAACTGGGTACATGGGCCCACGTGTTCGATCTCGACGACGAAGGGACGCTTCCGGCCTGGTTCCAGACGGCCATGATGCTCGCGAGCGGAACGCTCCTCTGGAAAATCGGGAGCTCCCGCGCGCCGGGCGATCGGTTTTCGCGTCACTGGAAATTTCTCGCGGGGGTTTTCGTCTACCTCTCGGCGGACGAAAACGCGAGCCTCCACGAGACGCTGGGCTTCTGGCTCTCGGAGCACTTCGGCTGGGAAAGCTCGTTGGG
>JANLXK010000205.1:0-1181 GCA_031365045.1 Gemmatimonadota bacterium
GAAGGACGCCGAAGCCCAGATCCGCTGCGTGATGTGGAAGACCTGGAACGCCAAGGTCGGGAGCGTCCCACCCGACGGCACGCAGGTCTACTGTTTCGGCACTCCGACGGTCTGGGAGGAGAAGGGGGAGTTCCGGCTCAACGCCACCAAGCTCCTCCTCCTCGACCAGCTCGGACAGAAAGCGCTCGAGCTCGAACGGGTCCGTCAGCTCCTGGCCAAGGAGGGGCTCTTCGATCCCGCCAGGAAGCGGCCGCTCCCTTCTTTCGCGCAGACCATCGCGGTGGTCACGTCGCTCGACGGCGCTGCGCTCCGGGACGTGATCACCGTCGCTCGGGCCCGCTGGCCCTCGATCCGCATCGTCGCCATCGGCACCAAGGTGCAGGGCGCCGAAGCCGAGGCCGAGGTTGTCGCCGCCCTTGGGCGGCTCGCACGCCTGCCGGACATCGACGTGTGCATCGTGGGGCGGGGCGGGGGGAGCAAGGAAGACCTCGACGTCTTCAACAAGGAATCGGTCTGTCGCGCTCTCGCCGCGCTCACGATCCCGACCATCTCGGCCGTGGGCCACGAGACCGACATCTCGCTCTCCGATCTGGTGGCCGACGTGCGGGCCGCCACTCCCTCGGCCGCGGCCGAACTGGCGGTGCCCGATCGGCGGCAGTGGGTCGCGCGGACGACGGAGCTCTCCACCCGGCTGGCCCGCGCCCTCGAGCGTCGCGGGCAGGTGGCGCGGGAGCGGCTCTTCCGGAGCGCCGATCGGATGCAGGGGGCGTTGCAGGACCACCTGCGCGACCGCCGCACCACCATCCAGCGCGTGGCCGCGCAGCTCGATGCCCTCAGTCCCCTCAAGGTCCTCGGCCGCGGCTACGCGGTGGCGCAGGGCGCAGACGGCCGGGTCCTCAAGCGAGTGGCGCAACTCGAGAAGGGAACGGCCTTCTCACTTCGGGTCGAAGATGGGAAAGTGGATGCAAAGGTGGTCTAGGAACGGAAGCCGGTGCTCCCCCTCTCCCAACGGGAGAGGGGGTCGGGGGGTGAGGTCTGGCGGGAGTCGGGATGACATCAGTGGGAGAGCCAATGGCCGAGAAGAAGGCATCACTCCAGGACGACCTCAAGCGTCTCGAGGAGATCGTGCGCCAGCTCGAGGCCGAGGATCTCGACCTCGACAAGGCGATCGCCCTGTTCGA
>JANLXK010000066.1:0-6497 GCA_031365045.1 Gemmatimonadota bacterium
GCGACGACGCCATCTTCATGCGAACGATGATCTCCGACATCCTGCAACAGGCGGGATTCGAGGTCGTCGGCGAGGCCGAAACGGGCCGTCAGGCGGTCGAGCGGTATTTCCAGCTCAAGCCGGATCTCGTCACGATGGACATCGTGATGCCGGACATGGGCGGCATCGACGCGGTCCGCGAGATCTGCCGGCAGGATCCCGACGCCAAGATCCTGATGTGCAGCGCGATGGGCCAGCAGGCCCTGGTGGTCGAGGCGATCCAGGCGGGCGCGAAGGATTTCGTCGTCAAGCCGTTCCAGCCTTCCCGGGTGCTCGAGGCGGTGCAGCGCGTCCTCGGTTGATCCGATGGACGTCTCCAAGTACGCCGAGCTCTTCCTCACCGAGAGCCGTGAACACCTCGGGACCTGCAACCAGCTCCTCCTGGAGTGGGAGCGCGATCCGGCCGGCGCGGCGGGCCACGTCGCTGGTCTCTTCCGCTCCATTCACACCCTGAAGGGCATGGCCGGCACGATGGGCTACGCGAACCTCGCGGCCCTCGCGCACCGCGCCGAGAACCTGCTGGACGGTCTCCGCGCCGGCAAACTGGTCCCCGGTCCCGACCTCCTGGATCTCCTCTTCCGGACGGTCGACGCGATGGGGGACGGCGTCGAAGAAGCGGGCAAGGGGCGGGACGCCCAATTGGAACTGGGCCGGGTCGGGCAGGAGCTGGACCGTGCGGCCACCGGTGCCAGCGACACCGAGGCGATGCGCACCACCGCCGCGCACCGGATCTCCGACATGGCGTCGGCCCCTGCGGGCGACGGACTCCATGTGCTGGTGCGACTCAAGTCGGGCACCATCATGCCGGGGGTCCGGGCGCTCCTGACCCTCAAGCGGGCCGAGGTGCTGGGCACGGTGAGCGGGGTCCGGCCGCCGGTGAACAGCTTCGAGGCCGAGGGGTTCGACGGGCAGTTCGCGTTCCGGCTGGCCACCACGCGGAACGCGGCCGAGATCGAATCGGCGCTCCGCGGCGCGGGGGACGTGGAGCTGGTGCAGGTCGGGGAATCGGCGGCGCCGGCCCCCGGCGCTGCTCCGGCCGCAAAGGGCACCCGGGTCGCCGCCGACCGCGGATCGCATATCCGGGTCGACCTCCGCCGGCTCGATACCCTGATGAACCAGGTCGGCGAGCTGATGGTCGCGAAGGGCCGCCTGCAGGAGCTGGTGGCCCGCGAACACCCGGAGCTCGAGGCCCTCGCCGCTCGCATCGGTCGCCTCACCGGCGACATGCAGTCCGAGATCATCGCCGCTCGGATGACGCCGGTGTGGCAGACCTTCGACCGCTTCCCGCGCCTCGTGCGCGATCTCGCGCGGCAGCTCGGCAAGCAGGTGCGGTTCGACGTCGAAGGGGAAGGGATCGAGCTCGACCGGGTCATCCTGGAGGAGATCGGCGACTCGATCCTGCACTTGATCCGGAACGCCCTCGACCACGGCATCGAGACGGCAGCCGAGCGCAAGAAGGCCGGCAAGCCGGTGGAAGGGCGGCTCCACCTGGCGGCGGCGCAGGAGCGGCAGGGCGTCGTGATCCGGGTGAGCGACGACGGCAAGGGGCTCGACCGGGGCGCCATTCTGGTCAAGGCCAAGCGCGAAGGACTGGTCGAGGACGACGTCGAGCGGCTGGACGACGACGCATTGCTGCGGGTCATCGCCCGCGCCGGCTTCAGCACCGCCAAGCAGGTCACCGACGTCTCGGGACGCGGGGTCGGTATCGACGTGGTGGTCTCGAAGGTGCGTCAGCTGGGCGGCGCAGTCGAGATCCGGACCACCGAAGGGAAGGGCACCACCTGGGTCCTCCGGCTCCCGATGACGCTGGCGGTGGTGCGGGTCCTGCTGGCCCGGGTCGGCACCGAGCGCTACGCCCTCCCGCTCGGGTCGGTGGCCGAGACGATCGAGGTCTCGCCGCAGTCGGCGGGGGTGCTGCAGGGATCGGACGCCATGGTGCTGCGCGACCAGGTGATCCCGACCCTTGACCTCCGGGTGGTCCTGGGGGTGAAGTGCGACACCCCGCCGCCGCTTCGGCGGCCCGGCATCATCCTGCAGGCGGGGGATCGGCGCGCGGCACTCCTGGCCGATGCGCTGGTGGGACAGCAGGAGATCGTGGTCGAACCTTTCGAGGCACCGCGCGGGATGCTCCCGCTCTTCTCCGGTGCCGCGATCCTGGGCGATGGCGTACCGGCGTTGATCCTCGACGCCGCGACGCTCGTGTAGAGGAGTACCATGGACGACGTGCGCGACCTGCAGGCCCTCCAGCTCGACGCCCTGCGTGAGGTGGCCAACATCGGCGCCGGCCACGCGGCCACCGCGCTCGGGCAGATGGTCAACAGCCGGATCATGATCTCGGTGCCGCGGGTCAACATCCTGCGGCTCGAAGAGGTCCCCGAGCTGCTGGGCCAGCCCGACGATCCCATCGCCGCCGTGATGATGCACATGCTCGGCGACCTCACGGGGCGCACCCTCGTGATCTTCCCGGTCAGCTCGGCCAAGACCCTCTCCGACATCCTGTTCAAGCGCAAACCCGGCGAGACCCAGGAATTCGGGCCGATGGAGGAGTCGGGGCTCAAGGAGACGGGCAACATCCTCTCGAGCGCCTACATGAACGCGCTCAGCGACTTCATGGGGATGATGCTCCTCCCCTCCGTGCCGAGCCTCGTGGTAGACCAGGCGGGCGCGGTGCTCACCACCGCGTACCTCAACTTCGGCCACGACCGCGACTACGTCTTCTGCGTCGAGACGGAGTTCAATTTCCTCGACTCGCCCGTCCAGATCCGGGGCCACTTCCTGCTCCTCCCCGATCTGGCGTCGCTCCGGGCGATCTTCGACGCCATCCGCCTGACTTGAATCGATGACCGGGCCCGCGCCGTCGGAACGCGACCTTGCGGTCCTCCGCTCGTTCGCGCGCCGGATCGACCCTTCGGACGCCGGGGCCCACAACAACCTCGGCGTTCTGTATTACCAGAAGGGGCTCGTCCCGGAGGCGATCGCCGGCTTCACGCGCGCCCTCGAGCTCGATCCCAAGATGGAGGTGGCCCAGGCCAACCTGGCCATCGCCTACCAGAACACCGGCTACTACGACACCCGCGTCGCCGAACTCCGGGAGGCGCTCCGCCGTCAACCTGACGATCGCGGCGCCCGCTGGGAGCTCGGCCGCGTCTTCGCCGCGCTCGGCAACCACACCGAGGCGATCGACGAGTTCGAAGCCCTCCTCTCCCGTCACCCCGGCGACGTCCCGGCGCTCATCCAGCTCGGCATGGCCGAGAAGGCGCGCGGCGGGATGGACCAGGCCAGCGAATGGTTCCGCCGCGCCGCCGAGCGCGACCCGGAGAGCTCCATCGCCCAGTTCTATTTCGGCGAGGCGCTCTACAATCGCGGCCTGAACGACGCCGCGCTCGAGGCGCTGGCCCGCGCGGTGCGCCTCAATCCCGACAACGCCGACGCCCACTATCTCCTCGCCTTCGTCCACGGCGACATGGGGCAGCACGAGCAGGCGCGCGCCGCCACCAAGCGCGCGCTCGGGCTCAACCCGACCCTCGGGCGCGCGCAGGCCAACCTCTCCGTCGAAGATCGCCGCTCCCAGGCCATTCGCCGCCGGTCCACTCTCGAGGCGATGCGCCCGCAGGTGGCCGAAGGGGAGATGCTTGCGCACTTCAACCTCGGCCTCGCCTTCCGCCAGAAGGGCTACTACGTCGAGGCGCTCCGCGAGTACCGCCTCGCGCTCGACAGCGGCGAGGAGCGCCGGCTGACGCTCCAGGCGATGGCCGAGGTGCACCTCATCCGGCGCGACATCGCCGCCGCCCTCGAGCTCTACGACGGACTGGTCCAGGAATTCCCCGACAGCCCCAAGCTCTGGAACGAACGCGCGGTCTGCCTCCATCAGGCCAATCGGCGTGACGAGGCCGCCGCGGGCTACGCGCGCGCCACTGCCAACGATCCCAACTACGGCCTCGCCTGGAACAACCTCGGCGTCCTCCGGAGCCAGCTCAACGACATCGAGGGGGCCCAGGAAGCGTTCCAGACGGCGCTCCGCGGCAAGCGGGACCTCGCCGCCGCGCGGCTCAACCTGGCGCTCCTCCTCTTCCAGCAGCGCCGCTTCCAGCTCGCGCTCGAGGCGTACCGCCAGGTCCTGGCCGACCATCCACAGAACGCGGTGGCGTGGAATGGCATCGGGCTCGTGCTGGTCGAGCTCAAGCGGTACCCCGATGCCAAGAACGCCTTCGCCCGCGCGGTCGAGGCCGACGACAAGCTCGCCTCGGCACACTACAACCTGAGCTTCACCCTCAGCCACCTCGGCGACTTCGTCGGTGCCCTCCGCGAGACCAAGCGGGCCCTCGAACTCGAGCCGTACTACGTGCCGCAGAAGTACGCCCTGGCGATCGACCTGCAGTACGAGGATCCCAACCTCTCGATCACGCCGGAGATCTCGGCCGACGTGCACGCCGAGGAGGTGGGCGAGGAGTTCAACTTCGACCAGCGGCTGCTCGACCAGCTCTTCACCGAGCTCGAGCCGGCCACCACTGGCTCGGACGGCGTGCGTCGATCGGGCGCGACGAGCGCGGTCACGGCCGCGCCCCCCGGCGACGACCTCCTGGCGATGGCGCGCGACCAGCTGAGCAAGGGGTTCATCGATCGCGCCGCCGGTGAGGTCGATCGCGCCATCCAGCGCGGCGCCGACCCGGTGCGCGCGGCCGTCCTCCAGGGCGAGATCTTCACCCGGCGCGGGTTCCACGGCGAGGCGCTCGAACGGTTCCGTGAGGCGCGGCTCGTCCGGACCGACGATCCCGAGGCCCGGCTCGGAGAAGTGCGCGCCCTCCTCGCCCTCGATCGTGGCGCCGAGGCGGCCCCGCTCGCCGAAGAGCTCATCGCCATGCGCCCCACCGACGTGGACGCGCTGGTCGTGGGCGCGCGCGCGAGGATGGCGGGCGCCAACGCGCTCGGTGCCCTGGAATACGTCCGCGCGGCGCAGGCGCGGGCCCCCGGACGTCCCGACCTCTTTCAGCTCCAGGCCGCCGTCTGCAATCGGCTCGGGGACAGCGGCGGCGCGATGGCGGCATATCAGGCCGCGCTCGAGCTCGACTCGGCGATCCCCCAGGTCTGGTACGAACTTGGTCACCTGCAGGAACAGGAGGGACGCCACGCCGAGGCCCGCGGGTCGTACGAACGCGCGCTCGATCTCCTGCCGACCTTCTCCCAGGCCACCCTCGCGCTCGGTGACCTCTTTCGGCGCACAGGACAGTCGGCCACGGCGCTCGAACTGTTGATCCCGCTCCTCGAACAGGATCCGTACGACTTCGACGCGCTGGTGCTCCTCGGCCGCGCGCTGCTCGACCAAGGGCGCGCCGACAAGGCCGCCGAGGCCTTCTCGCGCGTGCTCCGCTTCGAGCCCGACCGGGTGGAGGCGTGGTACCACCTCGGCGCCGCCCGGAATGGCGACCGACGCTATGGCGAGGCCGTCGAGGCGTGGGAGCGGGTCGTGCAGCTCGCGCCCACCAGCGACTACGCGACCGCCGCACGGAAGAACGCGCGGTCGGCCAAGGACCTCGCCCACATCTTCGCCGGGCGGGAGGGCTAGCCATGGCGATCGAGGGACCGCTCAAGGAACTCGGCATCCACGATGTCTTCCAGCTCCTCGACCTGAGCCGGAAGACCGGTGTCCTGCGCGTCTCCTCCCAGCTGCGCCAGAACGCCGGCACGGTGGTGTTCGACAAAGGTGGGGTGGTCTTCGCCGAGATCAAGTCCAACCCGCATCCGCTCGGCAGCGTCCTGCTCCAGGCCGGGAAGGTCCGCGAGGAGGACCTCCACCGCGCGCGCGACATGCAGAAAGGGGGGGACCCGCGTCGGCTCGGCGAGATCCTCGTCGCCATCGGCGCGGTCACCCAGCGGGAACTCCAGCGCCAGGTGCGCGCTCAGGTCGAGGCCGTGGTCTTCGAGCTGATGAGCTGGTCGGAAGGGTACTTCTCGTTCGAGGAAGGAGCCCCACCCGAGAAGTTCTCCGAGGTCGAGGTGCGCATCCCGGTCGAAGCGGTGCTGATGGAAGGGGCCCGTCGCATCGACGAGTGGTCCCAGATCCAGACCCGCATCCCGCACCTGGGCATCGTGCCGCGGCTGGCGATCACCGATGGCGGGTCCCTCGACCTCCATCCCGACGAGTGGTCGATCCTCGCCGTCATCGATGGCGATCGCGACGTGCGGGAAGTGGCGCTGGCCATCGGCCGGGCCGAATTCGAGGTGGCCAAGACCCTCTTCGGCCTTGCCGCCGCGGGGGTCGTCGGGCTGGAGCAGCCTCCCCGCCCGACCGTGGCGACCGGCGGCCGCGAGCTGGCGATCCTGATCGCGCGCACCGAGGACCGCCTGGCCGAAGGGGACGCACAGGGTGCGCTGCTCGCGGCCCAGGAAGTGATGGCCATCCATCCGCTCGAACCGATGGCGCACCTGGTGCTCGGTCGTGCGCTCCTCGGCCTCGGCCG
>JANLXK010000242.1:0-2011 GCA_031365045.1 Gemmatimonadota bacterium
CCTCACGGTATTTCTGCATATCCTTCTCCTGCCTATGAATCCGTCACCTGTCCACACCCCGAATTCATCCACAATCGACCACGACCCGGCCCGCTGGCGGGCGCTGGTACTGTTATCCACAGCGGTCTCGCTGGGGATGTCACTCTGGTTCGCGGCGAGCGCGGTGGCCCCCGACCTTGGGCTGAGGTGGGGGCTCTCGAGTTCGGAAATGGGTGGATTCACCTCGCTGGTGCAGCTCGGATTCGTTTTCGGCACCGCGACGCTCGCGATCTTGAATGTTGGCGACCTGGTCTCCGCACCGCGGCTCTTCACCGTCTCGGCGCTCGTCGGTGCCGCGGCGAATGCGCTTCTCTTGGTGGCGCCGAGTTACGGCTGGGCGCTCGCGTCGCGCGCGCTGACCGGGTTCGCGCTCGCGGGGGTCTATCCCCCCGCGATGAAGATGGTCGCCACCTGGTTCCGCTCGGCGCGCGGGTTCGCGGTGGGGGTGCTGATCGGCGCGCTCACGTTGGGCAAGTCGATGCCGTACCTGGTGCACGCGCTCGACCTGGGCGAGGTGCCGGTGGTCTGGAGCGCGACGGTCAGTGCACTCGTGGCTGCGGTGCTGGTGGGGGTGCTGTACCACGAGGGACCCTATCCCTTCCCGGCACGCCCTTTCCACTGGGGGCTCGTGGGCGAGGTGATCCGCGAGCGGGAGTGGCGGCTGGCGACCGGCGGGTACCTCGGTCACATGTGGGAGCTCTACGCGATGTGGGCGTGGCTGCCGGTGTTCTTGGGCGCACAGGCGGACGGACGCACGGGCGCACCGAATCACGATTTCTTGCCGTTCGCGGCGATCGCGATCGGGGGGGCGGGGTGCGTCTGGGGCGGGTGGTGGGCGGACCGGAACGGGCGGGAAAAGCTCGTCACGATCGCGATGGCGTTGAGCGGACTCTGCGCCCTCGTCATCGGACCGCTGTCAGCCGTGGGCTGGGCCATGACGGCCGTGGTGGCGCTGGCCTGGGGATTCTTCGTGATCGCCGACTCGGCGCAGTTCAGCACGATGGTGACCGAGAGCGTCCCGCCCCACGCGGTCGGCACAGCGCTGATGGTGCAGACGTCGATCGGGTTCCTGCTGACGATGGCGTCGATCCAGCTGATCCCGGTGGTGGAGGGGTTGGTCGGCTGGCGGTGGGCCTTCGCGGTGCTGGCGGTGGGACCGGCGCTCGGCATCGAATCGATCCGGCGACTGCGCAGGTGACTCGACCTGCCAACTTTCGGGGCCTTTGCAGGTGGATCGAGAGTGTTCACCACGGAGGACCGGAGCGCCACGGAGAGGCACGGAGAAACGACTTTGGGGTCTCAAGGGGAGATCTTCCCTTGGGACCTCATTGATCTTCCTCCGTGAATCTCCGTGTACCTCCGAGCCTCCGTGGTGAACACTGCCCGCTCCTTTTTGGGAGACGGCGGGTCACCCGTACTTCTCTCGCGCGTACTTGACCCCGTAATACCCCCCGATCGCGAGGCCAAGGGTGCCGAAGATGAACTGCGACATGATCTCGCCGCCGAAGAGCGTGGCGATGTAGGCGAAGGCGTAGCTGGTGACGGTCCCGCCGATGAAACCGTACAGTTTCCTCACCCGGTCACCCTCCCCCGGCACTCTCCGAACCCGATCCGCGCATACCCCTTCCGCTCGCACCACCCGCGGAAGGTCACTTCGTCACCATCCTCCAGGAACGCCCGCTCCTCACCGGTGGGGAGCTTGAGCTTCTCCTTCCCCCCCATCGTCCGCTCCAGGAGGCACCCTCGGCTCTCGGGAGTGGGGCCGCTGATGGTGCCGCTGCCGAGGAGGTCGCCGGGGCGGAGGTTGCAGCCATTGGAGGCGTGATGCGTGAGCATCTGCGCCACGGTCCAGTACATCTCCTTGAAGTTCCCACTGCTCACGTGGAAGGGGGCGTGGCCCCGCTCGCGCATTGCCGTGGTGCTAAGGAGCACTTCGAGCTGCAGGTCGATCCCACCCGATTTCGCGTCATCG
>JANLXK010000289.1:0-1167 GCA_031365045.1 Gemmatimonadota bacterium
GGCGGCGGAGATGGTGATGCCGCGCTCGCGCTCGTCGACCCTGAAATCCATGCCGGCCAGGCCATCGTGGACCTCGCCCATCTTGTGGCTTCGGCCGGTGTAGTAGAGGAAACGCTCGCTCGTGGTGGTCTTGCCGGCATCGATGTGGGCGACGATGCCGATGTTCCTGATGCGGTCCTTGGGGAGCGAGCTCACGGGGGCCTTTCGCGGCCTAATTCAGGTAGTTGCCGCCGTCGCGATCGGGCCCGCCGCCCGCCCCGTCGGTTTCCGGCTCGGATTCCATGCGCTGCCTCTCGTCCTCTATGGCCTTGAGGATTTCCTCTTCTTCCGGGATCCTCACGTTGTGGATCGCGGCCAGGAGCAGCACACCCTGACCGACGAGCACGGGGTCTTCCTCGAGCCAATCCCGCAACGGATCGATGAGCTCTTGGGTGCCGAACAGACTGACCCACTCGGCGGTCGATCCCGGCCCCACCTCATCCATGAACCAGTCGAGGTTCGAGGTGACGGCCTCGTAGCTGCCGCGGCTCCCGAGATCGCACAGCAGCACGAGCAGACTGTGCGCCGCGTCCGGATCGAGAGATCGGGCCTCGAGCTTCGCGCGCGCGGGGGGCACGATCGCTTCCCCCATCAAGGAGAGCGCCCGTTCGGCGGCGCCGTAGACGTAGGAGTTCTCGTCCGACAAGTACTCCATCACCTCGGGGATGAAGTGCACGGCGCGCAGCTCGCCCAGCGTTTCCAGCGCGACGACCTTCGGGAAGAAGGGGCCTTGCGCCTCGAGCATGCGCAGGCACCAGTCCTGGGCCTTGCGCCCGCGCTCGTCGTCTTCGCGGCACAAGACCGCGATCGCGGAAGGAAGATCGGGGAGCAGGAACGCCGTCTCGAGTTCCGCCAGCTTGAGCAGCTTGTCGATGTCGCCGCGCGATCGCTTGAGGGCGAACTGCGGATTCATCGAGCGCGCGATCGCGATCGCGGCCGACAGCTCGAAGCCGACGACCCATTGCTGGAACTGGTGTCCGAGCTTCTCGGACGCCTCGAGGATCGGGGACGAGCCGAACGCCGTCACCGCCGCCGAAAGGCGCGCGGGGTCTTCGTGGTCGGGATCGGCTTTCTGCTTGGCGGCAGCAGTACACGTCCAATCCGCGATCGCGTGCACGATGTCGGCGT
>JANLXK010000304.1:0-6279 GCA_031365045.1 Gemmatimonadota bacterium
GGTCGGTGGTTCGAGTCCACCCGGGCGCTCTGGTATCCCTTACCTGGATGCCGAGTCGTGGTCGTCGTTCGCCCAGTGCTCCTCTTCCCGGTCCTGAATGTCCGAATCGGCCTGCGAATCCTGCGGCGCTCCGCTCGCCGCCGATGCCACGGCATGCATTGCATGCGGGTGGGTCGTGCGCTTGCCTGGCCCGCAGGCCCTCGAGCCCGTGGACCTCTGGCCGGATGACGAAGAGCTGGCCCAGAAGGTGGAAGAGGCCGTGGCCGGTGAGTACGAGATCCAGGGACTCATCGGGCGGGGCGGGATGGCGACGGTCTTCCTCGGGCGCGAGCTCGCCCTGGAGCGTGACGTCGCCATCAAGGTGATGGCACCGCACGTGATGCGGAGTTTCGGGATGGCCGAACGGTTCAAGCGCGAGGCGCGCGTGGCCGCCGCGCTCAGCCACCCCAACATCATCCCGATCCACGCGGTCCGCGAGAGCGGCTCCCTCGTCTGCCTGGTGATGAAGCGCCTCACCGGACGCTCGCTCGACCTGGTCCTCCGCGACCACCATCCCATTCCGGTCTCGATCGCCCAGGTGATCCTGCGCGACATCGCCGCCGGGCTCGAGTTCGCCCACCAGCGGGGCGTCATCCATCGGGACGTGAAGCCCGCCAACATCCTGGTGGACCAGCACGGCGCCGTCGTGGTGACCGACTTCGGCATCGCCAAGGCGCGCGAGGTCGACGCACTCACCGCCTCCGGCACCTCCATCGGGACCCCGGCGTATATGAGTCCCGAGCAGGCCATGGGAAAGCGCGCCACCCCGGCCTCGGACCAGTACTCGCTCGGCGTGCTTGCCTATGAATTGCTGTCCGGGCGGATGCCCTTCGTCTCTGAGACGGCGATGGGGCTCATGTACCAGCACACCCACACGCCGCCGGAGCCGCTGCTGGTACTCCGCCCCGACCTGCCCAAAGAGGTGGCCGCCGCCGTGGAACGGATGCTGGCGAAGCGTCCGGAGGAACGCTTCCCGACCCTGACCGACGCGAGTCGGGCGCTCGGGATCCCCGCCAGCGTGGGCGCACTGGACGATCCGGTCCGCCTGGAGCTCGCACGCCTCGCCGGCCCGGGGACCATCCCCAAACGACGGTCGAGCGGACAGGCCTCCCGGACCAGCGGTATCACCTCCCGCGGGGCTCGGCCCCCGTCGGATCCGAACGCCACCACCCTCCAGATGCGCAATTTTGTCCGGCGTGGGCGGCTCGGTGTGGGCCTCGGCGCGATCGCCCTCATCTTCTTCGCCGCGATGGGTGAGTGGGCGCGGGAGCGGGCCGCCGCACGTCAGCCCCTCGCCGACACTTCGTCGATCGCGCCGGCTGTGCCCCCTGCGCAGACCCAGACCCAGACCCCGGGCCCGCGCACACCGGTAGCGACCCCGACCAGTCCGACCGTTCAGCTCGCGATCGAGCGGTATCGCCGCGCGGTGGAGTCGCGGAGTCTCACCGTGCTGCTGGCGGCGTACCCGGCGATGGAGCCGGAGCAGGTGGCCGATTACCGGGAATTCTTCCGCACCGCCGATCAGATCCGGTTCGAGGTCATCATCCGGGATCTGGAGCAGAAGGACGGTGAGGCCCGCATGAAGCTCCAGGGATTCCTCCGGTATCGCGAGCGTCAGACGGGGGTCGAGAAGATCACCACCTACGGGACGCGCGCGCGACTCGTAAATGGTCCCACCGGCTGGCGCATCCTCGAGATCCGCTGACCCCGGATGACGGGGCGGCCTCGGCGCGTTAAACTCCGTTACCTCCTACGGCCCCGAACCCTGTGATGCGCATCACCCCTGCCTTCCTCGCCTTGGCGCCCGCCTGCACCTCTGCCGCTTCCGCGCGCGGCGTCATCGGCCACCTGGCCTCGGTGACCGATCCCGCTGCGCTCGAACTCCTGCCGTGACCGATCCCAACACTCCGCTCCCGGTGGCCTACCAGACCTCGCCTCGTTCACGCGGGGTGGCGCTGGCGCTCGCGATCGTGCTCGGCTGTTTCGGTGCCCATCGCTTCTACGTCGGACGGATCGGCTCGGCCGTCCCGCAGCTCCTCACGCTCGGGGGACTCGGACTGTGGGCCCTCTATGACGCCATCATGATCGCGACCGGCAACTTCCGAGACGAGAAGGGACGCCGGGTGCTGATCTGGGATCCGACCGACTACGACGAGCCGTACGCCGAGCTCCCGGCGGCGGTGGCGGCGGAGCTCACGGCCCTCCGCGCGGAGCTCGACGAGGTGCACGAGCGCCTCGACTTCACCGAGCGGATGCTCGCCCGGTTGCCCGGCGCCGCCGGTGAGGAACGCCCGTGACCAAGACCGCCTTCTGTACGTCGTGCGGCGCGGAGCTCCCGGCCGGCGTCACGATGGGCGGGCCCTGCCGCAGCTGCGGGGCCACACCGACCCCGGCACCGACCTTCGTCGGCACGATGGACCCGATGGAGACGCTCGCCGAACAGCTCCGGCGCCAGCTCCTCACCGACCTGATGGACGCCACGTTAGGTGAGTATGAGATCATCGGGGAACTGGGGCGGGGCGGGATGGCCACGGTCTTCCTGGCCCACGAGATCGCACTCGACCGGAAGGTCGCCATCAAGGTGATGGCCCCCGCGCTCCTCGCCTCGCCGGGGATGGCCGAGCGGTTCAAACGCGAAGCGCGCCTGGCGGCCAATCTCAGCCACCCCAACATCCTGCCGATCTTCTCGGTGCGGGAGACCGACCGGCTCGTTTTCTTCGTGATGAAGTGCCTGATGGGGCGGCCACTCGACGCGGTCATCAAGGAGACCGGCCCGCTGCCGGTCCCGACCGTGCAGGTCATCCTGGGCCAGGTGGCGGCCGGGCTCGCGCATGCGCATCGCCGCGGCATCGTGCACCGCGATATCAAGCCCGGCAACATCATGGTGGACGACGACGGCGGCGTGGTCGTCACCGACTTCGGCATCGCCAAGGCTGCCGAGTCCGACGGCCTGACCGCCACCGGCAGCACCATCGGCACGCCCGCCTACATGAGCCCCGAGCAGTGCAGCGGCCAGGTGCTCACCACCGCCGCCGACCAGTACTCGCTCGGGGCGGTGGCCTACGAGCTGCTCACCGGCAAGGTGCCGTTCGCTGCCGACTCGGCGATCGGTCTCATGTACCATCACGTCCACACCGCGCCCGCCCCGATCGAGACGCTGCGGCCCGACATCCCGCCGGAGATGGCCGCGGCGATCATGAAGATGCTGGCCAAGGATCCGGTGGAGCGGTGGCCCGGACTGGAGCCCGCCATCGACGCGATCGGCGAGCCGCGGCGCTCCGGGATGATCGACCCCGTCCGGGACGAACTCGCCACCCTGGCGAGCTCCGGCTCGGTGCCGAAGATCCTGGCCGCCTCCCACACCCCGCGGACGCCGTTGCCCAACGCCGCCTTCCGGCGGAGCACGTCGCGCACCGACCCAACGCCGACACCCTCCAGGTCACCTCGGGTGTCCATCCGCCGGTGCCGCAGAAGCTCGGCGGCATCGCCATCTGGGGCTGGGCCAGCCTCGGCGGTCTCGCGATGGTGGGCCTCCTCTACGCCACCGGCGTGCTCCACCTCGGACCGGCCGGCAGTCCTGCCGCGGTCGACACGACCGCGCTGCGGGCGCCGGCCAAGCCGGGGAACCCCACGGCCTCGCCAGCGACCTCCGCGTCGACGGCGCCGACCAAGCCGACCACTCGTGCCCCGACTGCCAGTGAGCTCGGCGACCCCACGGTCGACACCCTCGCTGCCAGGCGGGCCATCGAGCAGATCGTCGAACGGTTCCGCCGCGCGATCGAGTCGGGCCGGATCGACCAGCTCGTCCGCGCCGTCCCGGCGCTCACCGACCGCCAGCAGCACGACTTCGAAGGGCTCTTCGCGCGTGCCCAGGGACTGCAGGTCGAACTGGTCATCGATCGCTGGAACCTCGACCCGGCCGAACGCCGGGCCGAGGTGCAGTTGAAGGGGTTCTTCCGGTACCGCCAGCGGGAGGGCGGGGGGAACAGGCTCGACGATTATAAGAAGAAGGCGAATCTCGCCTTCGGGCCTACCGGCTGGCGCCTGACGCAGCTCAGATGAGAGGTGTGAGTGCAAGTAACGAGTGGGCGAGAAAGCGTGCGAGCGTGAGAGTGACCCTCCTTTCTCGCTTGCTCGCTCTCAACACACTCGCCCCTTGCACTGACCCCTCGGGACTTGATTGATGCCAGGTAGCGACTTCCTCCCCCGGCGCCGCGACCTGGGGGAGATGCTTGCGCTGGCCATCCCCGCCGTGGTGGTACAGGTCGGCTTGATGATGATGGGCGTCGTGGACACCATCATGGTGGGACACCTCGACCACGTCGCCCTCGCCGCCGCAGCCGTCGCGAACGTCTACGTGTTCGGCTCCATCGTCTGGGGGATGGGGCTGATGATGGTGCTCGACCCGATCGTGAGCCAGGCCGTCGGCGCTGGGGACCACGCCGGGATCGCCCGCGGCGTGCAGCGCGGGATCGTCCTCGCGGCCCTCCTCACCATTCCGCTCACGCTCATCAACCTCCCGGGCGAATGGGTGCTGGCGGCGCTCCGGCAGGCGCCGGAGATCGTCCCGCTCGCCGCACGCTTCACGCGCGCCACGCTCCCCGGCGTCTTTCCTTTCCTCCTTTTCCTCGTCTTCCGGCAGACCCTCCAGGCGAAGAAGCGGATGGCGCCGATCGTCTGGACCATCGTCCTCGCGAATGCCGTCAACCTCTTCCTGAACTGGGTCCTCATCTACGGGAAGCTCGGAGCCCCCGCGTTGGGAGCGGTCGGTTCCGGCCTCGCCACCGGACTGAGTCGCTTCGTTCTCGCGGGCGGGCTCCTGATCCTCGCCTGGCCCGAACTCAAGCCGACCCTCCTCCCCTGGCGCTCGGAGGCGTTCGATCTTGCGCCCCTCGGCCGGATGCTCGCCGTCGGCTTCCCGATCGCAGTCACCATGTCGCTCGAGTACGGCGCCTTTGCCGCCGTCGGACTGATGATGGGGACCCTCGGTACGACGCAGATGGCGGCGCACCAGGTGGCGCTGAACCTCGCCTCCCTGACGTTCATGATCCCGCTCGGCGTCTCAGGGGCAGGGGCGGTGCTGGTGGGGCAGGCCATCGGCCGGGGAGACCCCGACGGGATGCGGCGTGCCGGAGGCGCGGCCCTTGCTCTCGGAGTCGGGGTCATGGTGAGCACCGCGGCACTCTTCGTCCTGATCCCGATCGGTCTCGCGCAGATCTATTCGACCGACGTCGCCGTCGTGGCACTCGCGGCGTCGTTGATCCCGCTCGCTGGGCTCTTCCAGGTCTTCGACGGCACCCAGGCGGTGGCGGTCGGGATCCTCCGCGGGGCGGGGGATACCCGCTGGCCGATGATGATCAACATCCTCGGCTTCTGGCTGGTGGGGGTACCCATCTCGATCTGGCTCGGCTTCTCCGCCGGCTACGGACCCATCGGGCTCTGGTGGGGATTCGTGGCCGGGCTCGCCGCTGTCGCGCTGCTGCTGTTGTGGCGGGTCCGGACCCGGTTCCGCAGTACCATCGCGCGGCTGATCATCGACCGGGAGCGGAGCGAGGAATCGCCGGTCTGCCTGGACGAATCGGTGCCGCACACTTGAATCGGTGTATTGTGCAGATGGTGGCGCATTTGGCGTCACTATGAGGAACCCAACAACATTGCGTGGTCCCATGCGTGCAGTCTTGATGCGTCGTGTCATCCCTTCGCTTGCCCTCGCGGCTCTGCTGGCGGCCTGTGGCGGCGACGGCGGCCCCTCCAGCCCCCCGGTCGTGGTCGGCGCGATCAGCGTCTCGTCCGGCGACAACGGGACCTGCGCCGTCGGCGGGGCGGGAGGGCTCGCGTGCTGGGGGGCAGTCCCCGACGGGACCCCGGAGGACACCGCGCTGGTCGGGGCGGACCTCCTCGGGGCCACCACGATCGCCGTGCCGATCGATCTCATCGCCATCGCGCTGGCGCGAGACCCGTTCGGCGGCAATTCCGGCTGTGTGGTCGGTTCCGATCACCAGGTCTACTGCTGGGGGAACCTCTTCGACGGCGACATCGGGGTCGGTCTCGGGGCGGGACCCACCGCTCTTACCGGGGCCACTGGGGCGGGCTCCGTAGCGGTCGACGTAGCTGAGGCCGGCCTGCTTCCCGTCCGCACCGGGCACCCAGCCGAGGAAGTGGTTGAAGGCGAAGGTCTGCGGCCCATCGAGAATTGGCCAGGCGGTGGCGGCCAGAGAGCCAAGCAGCAGCAGCGCGTGG
>JANLXK010000313.1:0-1270 GCA_031365045.1 Gemmatimonadota bacterium
CGTCACGGTGATGTCGCCCGTTCCGTCTTTCATCCGCAACGGTGTTCCGACCAGTGCGAGCTCGGCACCCGCTTTGATCCCGAAGAGCGTCACCTCGCCCTTTTGCGCGTTCACGTGGAGCGACCCCGAGAGCTCGTTAAAGGCCAACTTGCTGCCCTCGCTCTCGACGTCGGTCGATCCGTCGACCGCCGTCACCGTGAGCCTCCCGCCCTCCGCGCGCACGGTGACGTTTCCGGACATCGCGCTGATGGTGGCGGTCGTGCCGCGGAGCCTTGCCTTGACGTCTTTCGAATCGCGCACGGTGAGCGTGCCTGCCAGGAGCTCAGCGACAACGGATCCGCCGGCCGCCTGGACTGTGGCGCGCAGGTTATCTCCGTGAAGCTCGACGGTTCCACCCTGAGACTGGATGTCGACGTCCGAGTAATCCGCATCGACCGCGATCGCCACGCCCCGAGGCACCTCGACATCGATCCCGCGCGCACGGCCCTTGTCTCCCGGCGGCGGGGCGATGATCAGCGTCGATCGGTCCAGCCAGATCCCCACCGGCGACTCGGCGCCGTTCGGACCGGGGCCGTGGGAGCTCACTTGCAGCTGGCGTTTTTCCCCCGTCAAGATCGACAGGCGGCCGCGGATGCCGACGATGGAGACGGCCGTGGCCTCGTCGAGCGGAACGATGACGGAGGATTCGACAGCGAACGGTTCACCCGTGGGGAGAGCGTGGCCGGCCGCCGCAGCGGCGGAGCCAAGCGCGACCCAACCGAGCATTGCCGCGACACCCCACCGTGCTCGAAGGTTAAGTCTCATGCGTCGTCCCACCTGTATCGCGTTCGATGGCGTGAAGGGCGTCTTTCGCGGCCTCCCGCTCGGCTTCCTTCCGGCTCGACCCGACGCCTCGCCCGGCGGCTTCTTCTCCGAGAAGAACTTCGGCTGTGAATTCTTTGGCGTGCGCCGGGCCGGTCGTCGAGACGATACGGTAGCTCGGGGTGAGCCGCGAGCGCGCCTGGACGAGCTCTTGCAAGCGCGTCTTGGCGTCGGCGCCAGGTCCGGTCTTTCCGACCGTGCGCGCCAGCTCGCCTTTGAGCTGGCGCCCCACGAAGGCGCGCGCCGCGCGCAGCCCGCCGTCCAGGTAGACGGCCGCGAGGACCGACTCGAACGCGTCGGCGAGCAGCGACGGCTTGGCGCGTCCCCCCGTGGCGTCTTCGCCCCGGCCGAGGATGAGGGCCTCCCCCAGCCCCAAGCGGCGCGACACGACGGCGAGCGCTTCGGTGCT
>JANLXK010000079.1:0-4332 GCA_031365045.1 Gemmatimonadota bacterium
ACGCCGACGGCAAGGGCGACCTCTGCGACAACTGCCCGACGATCGTCAACGCCAATCAGCTGGATGGAGATGCCGACGGCAAAGGCGACGTGTGCGACAACTGCGTCACCGTCGCCAACGCGAATCAGGCCAACGGCGACGTCGACACTCTGGGCGACGCCTGCGACAACTGCCCGACGGTCACGAACCAGAACCAGCTGGACGGCGACACCGACGGCAAGGGCGATGTCTGCGATAACTGCCCGACGGTCGCCAATGCGACGCAGCTCAACAGCGACGCCGATACGCTCGGTAACGCGTGCGACAACTGCCCAACAGTCACGAACCAGACGCAAGCCGACCTCGACCTTGACACCGTGGGTGACGCCTGCGACAACTGCCGGAAGATCTCGAACGTGGGCCAGCAGGATGCCAACGCCAACGGTGTCGGGGATGCCTGTGTCATGGCCCGCGTCGGAACCTGGACGACGGGGTTAACCCATACCGTCGGGGCGGGTAACGATCGCCTTCTCGTGTTCATGGCGGGCTACGAAGGGTCGGCGAATGTCCTGATCAACGCGGTGACGTACGGCGGCCAGAGCCTGACCCGGATCAATGGAACCGTCATCGGGACGGCCGATCGGATCGAGCTGTGGTATCTCAAAGAGACGGGGATCGTGGCGGCGACCAACACGACGTTCGTCGTGACCTACAGCGGCACGGCCCCCAACGCCCAGCACTTCGCCGCCGCGACGATCAAAAACGTCGACCAGACGACTCCGGTAGCGGCCAGCGCGGTGAACTCGACCAACGCGTCACTACCGAATCCGCTCACGGCAGCGGTTGCCGTGACGTCGGACGGGATGGCGGTCGCGGCAGCGCTTTGCGGCAACGTGGGCTCGTACACCTGGAACAACGCCTGGACGGAAGGGACCGACCAGAGCTTCTCTTCGAGCAACAGCAGCTCGGCGGATCACGCGGTGACCGCCAACGGCACCGACACGGCCAGCGCCACGCATTCGGCCCAGAACCTGGCGGTGATCGTCGCCGCCTCACTGACGGTCGCCAGGTAGCGGGTTGGGGCGGGCGATGGATGGGACCTGGTAGGGAGACTTTTCCGTCTCTCACGACCGTCGTCCCCTCGTCGTGCGCTTCCAGGTGGGAGCGACGATCGCTACGCGAGCGTGCCCACCGTGGCGCTTTTGGTCTTCGGCCTGATGGTTCGGATGGAAGGCCGAATACGCCGAAACCCCGAAGCCCACGGCTTGCTAGCTCCCCACTTCTGCCACCGCGGCCGGTAACGAAGGCTCGTTAACGTTTGATGGCTGTGCCTTCGGGGTTGACCGCCAGCCGCTCCAGCCGTATCTCTATCTTTGCCGGGGGGAGTTCTTACAATTCCGTCATTTGGGAGCTCGCTTCCCCCCCCGGAGCGCTGCATGCGGACTGATCGGTCCTGCCGAGTCCCCTTTCATTGTTTCGTCCTGGTTTTGGCGCTCGCCGGGTTCCTCCCGGCGCGCGGAGCGACGACAACCGTTTGGGTCGATGACTGCACGGGAACAGGAGCAGGGACGCAGGGCAACCCTTACTGCAAGATCCAGACAGCGATCTGCAACATCAAGACGATCGGCGGCACGATCAACGTGCTGCCCGGGACGTACCTCGAAGCCATCCGCGTCCCCGCGAACATCACGATCATCTCGACCGACGGCCCCGCGGTGACGACGCTCAACGCGACGGGGAAACCCTGCCCGGCGGCGGACTTTTGCGCTCTTGGTACCCAGGCCACCTGCTCGGCCGTGTATTTCGGGTCGGTCGCCGGCACGACCAGCCGCATCGAGGGGATCCGCATTACGAACACCGGCGGCGGGATCGAAAACGCCACCGACTCCACGAAGATAGGCGCGGGGATTGCGGTCTTCGATTCGTCGCCGACGATCACCCGAAACGAGATCGTCGGCAACACGATCGTCAGCCCCACCTACAGGCTGTTTTACGGCGGCGGCATCTACGTCAACGGTTCGAACCACACCGTGCCGTGCCGGCCTGTGATCACGAAGAACCTCGTTCAAGGAAACGTGGTCGACCCGCCGGCCGGATCCATAACGTCCCAAAGTCTCGCCGTCGGTGGCGGCATCTACATCGGCTTCAACGCGTCGGCCGTCATCACCGGGAACACGATCAAGGCGAACCGGGCGGGCACCGTGACGACGCTGAATCAGTTCAGCAACGGCGCCGGCGTCGAAATCGTCAGCCGCGTGACGGTGGTCGAGACGAAGGTCAGCGGCAACCTGATCACGGGCAACCTCGTGGCGGATGCCGGCGGCGGCCTCTCGATGAGCGAGTACATTCCTCCGATCGGACCGGTCGAACCGTCGCGCTCGACGATCGACAACAACATCTTCGAGACCAACAGCGCCGACGACGGCGCCGCCATCGACGTCGCCGAGTCCAAGGCGAAGATCTACAACAACACGATTCACAACAACACGGCTCGCGACTCCGGAGGGGGCGTGTACTTCGGCGCCCCGGTTACGGCGAGCAACGTTGCGGAGTTCGTCAACAACCTCGTGACGTCCAACCAGGCGACGGGAACGGGCGGGGGCGGCGCGTTTTTCCTCGAGACTTCGGCCACTCCGGTCGTGCGGTACAGCGACCTCTGGGGAAACACGCCCACGAACGTGGGCGGTGCCAAGACCGACGCGAACTATATCGGCCTGAACGGCGTGATTTCCGTCGATCCGCTCTACGTCAATCGCAACGCGGTCCCACCGGATTTCCACCTGCAAGCGGCGAGCCCCGTGGCCGACGTGGGTGATAACACGGTCGCCACGGCCCTCCTGACGGATTACGACGGCGCTCCGCGCATCCAGAACAAGAACGGGAACGGCGTCGCCACCGTCGATATGGGGGCATTCGAGTTCTCGCCCGATTTCGACGGTGACGGCATTGCCGACTGGCAGGATCCGGACCAGGACAACGACGGCGTCGCGAACGCCGGTGATTGCGCACCGCTCAACCGGGCGATCAGCCAGTTGCCCGACCGCGTCGGCAACACGTTCACGCTTGGCAAGTCCGGGGCCATGGCGACGCTGAAGTGGCTTCACGCTTACCAGGCGCCGACGTACAACGTGTATCGGGGGACGTTCGGCGGCGCCGCGTTCGCGTACAACGAGGTCTGTTTCGACATCGAAAACGCGACGAAGACGTCGACCGACGCCGCGACGCCCGATCCCGGGACCGGCTACTACTACGTCATCGGGAGCCGCAACTCCTGCGGTGAGTCGGCGGCGGTGACGAACGGTCAGGGGCAGCACCACACGCCGGCGCCAACATGCACGACGGCCAACCGGAACAGCGACGGCGACACGCCGCGCGACATCGGCGACAACTGCCCTCTCGCGACGAACACGACCCTGGGGGACGTGGATGGCGACTCGCAGGGGGATGCCTGCGACAACTGCGCGAGCCTTGCGAACATCGATCAGGCCGACCCGGATGGGGACGGCCGCGGCAGCGCATGCGACAACTGCCCCAACGTCGCCAACGCCAACCAGGCCGACGGGGACGGCGACGGCATCGGCGACCTGTGCGACAACTGCCAGACGGTCGCGAACCAGAATCAGCTCGACGGCGACTCCGACGGCAGGGGCGACCTGTGCGACAACTGTCCCGGCGTCGCAAACCCCACGCAGTCCTACGGGGACGCGGACTGGCTCGGAGATGCCTGCGACAACTGCGCGACCGTCGCGAACCAGAATCAGCTGGACGGGGACTTCGACGGCAAGGGCGATCTTTGCGACAACTGTCCGAGCATATCGAATCCGAATCAACTCGACGGTGATTCCGACGGCAAGGGGGACGTTTGCGACAACTGCGTCGCCGTCGCGAACACCAGTCAGGCCAACGGCGACGCCGACCCCTCAGGCGATGCCTGCGACAACTGCCCCACCGTCACCAATGCGAACCAGGCCAACGGCGACGCGGACACGCTCGGAGATGCCTGCGACAACTGCCCGACGATCACCAATGCGAACCAGGCCAACGGCGATGCAGACACGCTCGGAGATGCCTGCGACAACTGCCCGACGGTCGCGAACCAAAGCCAGCTCGACGGCGATATCGACGGCAAGGGCGATCTCTGCGACAACTGCCCCTCGGTCGCGAACGTAAGTCAGGTCGACACCGACGGCGACGGCGACGGCGACGTTTGCGACAACTGCGTCGCGATTCCGAACGCGAACCAGGCCAATAGCGACACGGACACGCTCGGCGACGCCTGCGACAACTGCCCGACGGTCACCAACGCGAATCAGGCCAACGGCGACACGGACACACTCGGCGACGCCTGCGACA
>JANLXK010000088.1:0-1240 GCA_031365045.1 Gemmatimonadota bacterium
GGGAGGAGACGGGAGGAGACCTCATCGGACCCTTCCCGTCTCCTTTCGTATCCTCTCGTCTCCTCCCGTCTCAGGTCGCGTCAGCCACGCAACCACCCATACACCACGTCGTCGCGCCATTCACCGGAGTCGGTACGGACGCGGCGCGGAAGGGTGCCTTCCAGCCTGAACCCGACCGACTCGTACAGCCGGACCGCCCCCTTGTTCTCGCCCCAGGCGTAGAGCTCGACCCGGTGAATGTCGGGCATCTCGTCCCGCACGATTCGCAGGAACTCCACGAACAAACTCCGGCCGATCCCCTTCCCCTGTTGGGCGGGATGGACCGCGACGGTGAGTTCGCCGAGGACGTGGGAGAACTGACGCGGGGAAAGCCGGGCGGTGTGGAGATCGCCCACCACCTTCCCCGCGACCTCGGCGACGACCTCGAGGCCGTCAGTGGCCGAATGCATGAAGTCGGCGACGTACGCGTCGTCGATCTCGTCGGGCATCCGGGCGAGGGTCCCCTGCGCCGCGGCGGCGCGGTAGACGTCGCGGATCGCGGCGGCGTCAGCGGGTCGTGCGCGACGGATGATCGGCTCGGGCATTCGGAGATGGTCCATTCATCACTGAGACACTGAGGAGACTGAAATACTGAGGATTCGTCGGGGTCTCGGGCAGCACTCACCCCAGCAGTTCTCCGTCCCTCAGTCCCTTCAGTGCCTCAGTGTGAATTCCCGATCGTTCGTTCAAAAAGCGACAGGATCCGCGTGTACTCATCCGTCCAGCTGTCGGGACGGACGAAGCTGTGGTCCTCGGCCGGATAGACCGCCAGTTCCCACCCCGTCTTGCCGAGTTCGATGAGGCGCTGCACCAGCCGCACGTCGTCCTGGAAATGGACGTTGGTGTCGATCATCCCGTGGGCGATGAGCAGCGGGTCCTCGAGCCCCTCGGCGAAGTAGATCGGCGAGCTCTGGCGGTAGGCCAGCGAGTCGTCCTGCGGCTGGTTGAGGATCTCGGCGGTGTAGCCGTGGTTGTAATGCGCCCAATCGGTCACCGAACGGAGCGCAGCACCGGCACCGAACTCCTTGGGCTGGGTGAAGAGGGCCATCAGGGTGATGAACCCGCCGTAACTCCCGCCATAGATCCCCACCCGCTCGGCCGGGATGCTGTAAGTGCTGCGAAGCCAGCGCGACGCATCGACCTGATCCTGCAGGTCGCGCCCTCCCATGTGGCGGTAGATCGCCGTGCGCCAGCTGCGACC
>JANLXK010000485.1:0-3233 GCA_031365045.1 Gemmatimonadota bacterium
CCCTTCCCGGTGCGCGGCAGCAGCGCCTCGGCGGTGGCCCAGACCACCTTGTCGTTCGGGTCCTTGGGGCGCCGAGGATGGAAGGCGCGGCGGATCACCCGGGCTACGTTGGTGTCCACCGCCGGGGTCCGCCGCTCGAACGCAAAGCAGGACACGGCCCCGGCGGTGTAGGGGCCGACGCCGGGGAGGGACCGGAGCTCCGCAGGGTCGGCGGGCATGGTACCGCTCCGTTCCCGCACGACCACCTTCGCGAGTTCGTGCAGGTTGGCTGCTCTCCGGTAGTACCCCAACCCCTCCCACTGCTCCCGCACCTGTTTCGGCCGCGCCTTGGCAAGGTGATGGAGGGTGGGCCACCGTTCCACGAACTCGGCGTAGAAAAGCTCGACCCGGCTCACCTGGGTCTGCTGCAGCATGATCTCCGACACCAGCACGTGATATGGATCGCGGGTGCGGCGCCATGGCAGGTCGCGCCCGTTGCGGCGAAACCAGGTCAGGAGCTTTGAGCGAAAGTTCGCAAGCGTGTGAGGATCGGATCTCTTTGGCACTCCGGAATCTATCCATGTTCCCTCAGCACCCAGCACCCAGCACTTCGCACCTTGTACCCCGCACTTCGCACCTCTTCCCGCGACCCGTTAGGTTCCACCTCGACACTATGGCGACCCTTACCCTCGATCCCAGGCGACTCGCCGGGAAGATGATCCTGGCCGCGCTCACGCACGCGGGGCGGATCACCATCCTCGTCGGCGAGGTCTTCCGGGCGCTGGCCGAGTGGCGGATCTGGGTCCCGCGAGCGATGACCGAGGCGTATAACATCGGGATCGGGTCGCTCTTCATCGTGATCGTCGTCTCCGCCTTCACCGGCGCGGTGACCGCTTTCCAGGCCGGCTACCAGTTCCAGGCAAGTCTCCCCATCTACATCGTGGGCACGCTGATCGTCGAGAGCGTGATCCTCGAACTTGGCCCCGTGCTCACCGGCCTCATCCTGGCCGGCCGGATCGGGGCGCGCTGGGCCGCCGAACTCGGCACCATGCGGGTCACCGAGCAGATCGACGCCCTTGAATCGCTGGGCCGTTCCCCCATCAGCCACCTGATCCTGCCGCGCATCGTGGCCGGGGTCGTGATGATCCCGGTCCTCACGATCGTGAGCGATGCCGTGGGCATCTTCGCCGGGCTCCTCGCCGGCAAGAACGCCCTGCCGCTCCTCACCACCTCCGACTTCCTGCTGGGGGCGCGCTACTACTACCGCCCGTTCGACGGCTACTACTCCGTCATCAAGGGCTTCGCCTTCGCGTTGGCCATCACGGTGATCCCCTGCTACGTTGGCTTCAACGCCGAGCAGGGGGCGGAAGGGGTCGGCAAGGCGACCACGCGCGCGGTCGTGGCGACCTCGGTCGTGATCCTCTTCCTCGACGCTATCCTCGCCAAGATCCTGCTCAGCCCATGATCCATCTCGAGGGAGTGCGGAAGGCATTCGGGTCACAGGTGGTCCTCGACGGGGTGGATTTCGACGTCAAGGAAGGGGAGACCGTCGCGCTGCTCGGCCCGTCGGGCACCGGCAAGAGCGTCACGCTCAAGACGCTGATCGGCCTGGTCCGACCCGATGAGGGCATCATCCTGGTGGACGACAAGGACGTCTGGAACCTCGACCGGCACGGACTGAAGGAGATGCGCGAAGGGATCGGCTACGTCTTCCAGTACGGGGCCCTCTTCGACTCGATCGACGTGTTCGAGAATGTGCGGCTCGGGATCGTCAACGAGGCGCAGTATGGCGACCTGCCCTATGCACGCGACCGGGTGGCGGAATGTCTCAAGCTCGTGAACCTCGATCCTGACGTGATCTCCAAGACGCCCGGGGAGCTCTCGGGGGGGATGAAAAAGCGGGTCGGCATCGCCCGCGCCATCGCGGGGCGTCCCAAGTACCTTTTATGGGACGAACCGACCTCGGGCCTCGACCCGATCAACGCGGACATCATCGACGCCCTCATCATCCGGATGGAAGAGGAGCTCGGCGTCACCAGCGTGGTCGTCACGCACGATGTGCGCGGGGCGTTCAAAGTGGCCGACCGGCTGGCGCTGTTGATGGAAGGGAAGATCATACTGCAGGGGACCCCGGCGGAGTTCATCGCGTCAGACGATCCCAAAGTCCGGGCATTCCTGCATCGGGATCGGGACACCTCACACTTCGCGGCCTAGGACGGCAATGGCTTCTGGCACCAGGCGTGAGATAGCGGTCGGGGCGCTGGCATTGGTCGGCGTCGTGCTCTTCTTCTTCGGGACCCTCCTCCTCAAGGGCGGAAATCTCGGGAGCGGGCAGAGCTGGACCGTGGTCTTCAAGAACGTCAACGGGCTCAAGCGCGGCTCCCCGGTCCAGATCTCGGGGTACGCGGTCGGGCACGTCTCCGACATCGAGCTGCGACGCGCCAACGAGGTGGTCGTGACCTTCTCGCTCCCGGAAGAGGACACCCTCCACTCCGATGCGGTCATCCAGGTCGGCTCGGTGGGCTTCGTCGGTGACGTCTTCCTCTCGGTCATCCCCGGCACCTCCCCGGTCGCCCTCGACCCCGAGAAGGAGATCATCGGGAGCCCCCAGGGACCCGGCGTCGGCGCCCAGATCACGGCGATCACCGACCAGGCCAAGGAGGTCACCGCCGGCGCGGCGCTGATCCTCAACCAGCAGACCGCCAATGAGATCCACCGGTCGCTCCAGGCGCTCGAACGGATGCTCAACACGTACGGCGACCCCGACCACGGGCCCGCGGTGCAGCTCACCAAGACCATGGGGAGCGTCCAGCTCCTCACCGAGGAACTCCGGCGCACCCTGCAGGCGCAATCGACCACCCGGACCCTCGCCAACACCGACACCCTCACGGCCAACCTCGCCCGCGCCACCCAGCACGCCGATTCGCTCGTGAAGGAACTGCAGCACACCAGCGCCGCGCTCGACACGATGCTCTCCCGCATCAACCGCGGTGAAGGGACCCTCGGCCGCCTCGCCGCCGACACCGGGCTCTACAACGACGCGCGCCGCACCTCCCAGGCCCTCTCGGCCCTGCTCGAGGAGATCCGCCGGAATCCGGGGAAGCTGACGATTCAATTCAAGGTGTTCTAGGAGTGAGGAGTGAGGAGTGAGGAGTAAGGTGTAAGGAGTAAGGGGCCCCTCTTCTTGATTTCGACCAGGAGCCCCTTCTCACTCCTCTCGTCACACTCCTCACTCGTCAACGACGCGCGCCGCA
>JANLXK010000515.1:0-1554 GCA_031365045.1 Gemmatimonadota bacterium
TCGCCGCCGATGGCTCCGATGAGATGCTTGACGTAGGACGCCCCGCCGAAGTTCTCCATGAAGTCGTCCTTGGTGCTGAACACTTCGAGGTAGTCGAGGGTGGTCGAGCGGCCGACGCCGCCCAACGTGATCCCGTTGATCTCGTTGTTGGCGGAGAGGTTGAACCCGCCGTGCTTGACCGAGACGTAGGTCATCGTCCCGGAATCCCCGTCGTCGCAGTTGCGACCGTACGGTCCGGTCAGGAACTCGGCGCAGCCGCCGTAGAAGCCCTTTTCGGCCGTGGCGGTGAGCCCCTCGATCTGGTTCTCGCGCGCGGGGTTGGGCCCCGCCAACGTGTTGTTCGCCACGTAGCCGTAGCCGAGGAGGATGACGCCGCCCCACTGGCCGACGACCGTCTGGGCCTCGAGCACGTTGTTGTAAGGCGACGTTCCCGGGTTGCCGCGAACGTTGTCGTCGTTGAGATCGGTGAAGACGATCGGATTGTCCTTCGTGCCGCGCGCGTTGATCTTCGAGCCGCGCGCGATGATCAGCGTGCCGGGGTTCTGCGCGCCGGGGGTGTCCTCGCCTTCGCCGCGGACAACCGTTCCGGGCTCGATGGTCAGCGTTGACCCGCCGGTGACGTAGATGCGGTCGGTGAGAACGTACTCGTTGTTCGCGGTCCAGGTGGTGCTCGCCGTGATGTCGGCCGAGACGTTGATCTGCGGACGGACCGGGAAGTAGCCGAGGCGAGAGAGGGTCGACCAGCCGTCGGCCCAGTTGCCGTTGTTGTTCGGCGCAAACGCTCCCTTGTAGGGGGCGTCCTCGAAGAAACCGTTGTTCGGCGTCGCCCGGGTCGTCGTCGCGAGCGGGCTCCCGGCGGCGGGGAGCGGGTCGATCAGGCAGACCGTGTCCGGCGTGTTCGGGTTGCCGGAGTTGGAGCGGACCAGCTGACGGATCGGAAGCGTGCCGCCGCAGGCGATGTAGTTATTGTTGAGCGCCGGGTTGGTGAACGCGCCGTTGTTGTAGTGGATCTTGCCCGCGTCGCCGCCGTAGGTCGGCGCCTGATCGACGCAGGAGTCGCCCCCGCCGCCGACGCAATCGGCGGTCGAACCGCACGCGACGAGAGACACCGAGCACTTGCCGGTCGGGACCAGATCGGACGCGGGCGCGCCGAAGCAATAGAACTGGTTGTCCTGGAACTCGAGCTGCAACCCGCCCGCCGGTCCGAGCTGGTAAGTCCCGTCGACGGCGTAGGGGGTGACGGCACGCTCGGCGGAGGTGAGGGCGGCCTGAGCATTGGTGGAGCCACCCTCGATCAGGGCCGCCGCGCCCCCGAAGTCGAGATAGACCGAGTTGTAGTGGCGGCCGCCGCCGTTGTCACGCCAGTGCATCGCCGTGTTCGTGAAGTGAGCGGTGTAGTTCTTCTGGGCGCCGAGGCCGACGACGGTCGAGTTGTAGAGTGTCGGGATGTCGTAAGGCTGCGAACCGTCGGGGCTGATCCCGCTGTCCTGCTCGTACCCCTTGTCCGACTTGTCGGCGCCCGGCGTGCCCTGCATCGTGAACACGAACTGGGCC
>JANLXK010000560.1:0-2660 GCA_031365045.1 Gemmatimonadota bacterium
GTCCGGGGGAAGGAAGGGATCGTCAACGACAGCGCGCGGGTGGAGCTGAGCGCGCCGGGATACGTGACGTCGACGGCGTGGGTCCGGGTGCGCCAGCCGGGGGTGGTGTTGAGTGGGCTCCCGGGGACCATGACGACGCTCGCCGACTCGGTCGCGATTTACGCCACGGTGGGGTTGCCGTACGTCGGCAACACCAGCATGCAGGCGTACCAAGTGATCCGGCCCGGGGGCACACCGATCAGCGCCGTGATCAGGGTCTCCGCTCCGTCGGTGGGGCGGCTGGCGACCATTGGGGGTCAGGTGGACTCCGTGCTCACCACGATTGTGGTGGGCCAGTACAACTCACCGACCTCTGTGGCGCTGGGAGGCCAAGCGTTCAAGGCACTCACCACGAGCCCGCCCCCCGATTCAGTGACCGTGTCCGCGGCCGGGGTGGTCGCACTGCCGGGGGCGATCCAAGCCGTCACCGTGTCCGCTCCGGGCATCACCATCGTCTCACCGGGGACGGTCGGCGCCGGCCTGCAGGGCTACGGTTACTTCTACCTCGGCGCGTCGCGGCACAGTGGTACCAGCGTCTGGATCAAGAGTTCGAATCCGTCGGTGGCCCTGGTCGCGCCGAACAACACGACACCCGGCAGCGACTCGGCCGTGATCTTCATCCCCGACGGCCAGACCTTCTCCTACTTCTACGTGCAGGGAGTCGATGGTGCCTCGGGTACGCCGATCCTCACCGTGAGCGCGAACGGCTTTGTCGATGCCACGGCCGGGGTGACGATCGTCCAGCCGGGAGTCCAGATCGCCAACGTGCCGGCGTCGATGACGAGCGTGGCGTTGGATCAACCGATCTACGCCTACATCGGCGTGCCGAACGTGTCGAACACGGGACTCAACGCGTACCAGGAGCGCCGGCCAGGCGGGGCCCCGCTCACGGTGACCTTCACCAGCGGGAACTCCGCGGCGGCGACGCTCGCAAACAGCGGTGGGGCCGGCTCCCCGTTGACCGCGACGATCGTACCCGGGGCGTACTACACTCCGACCAGCGTTGCCACTGGCGGCGTGGCGGTCCGGCCGGTCGCCCCAGGAAGCTCCGCCATCTCGGCGGCGGTGCCAGGCTTCATACCGCAGACTACCGCGACGGCGACGGTGAATGTGACGCCGTAACTGCGTGAGGAGTGAGGAGTAAGGAGTAAGGAGTAAGGAGTGAGGAGTGAGGAGTAAGAAGGGGCTTCGAATCCACCCGAAGCCCCCAGTTACTTCTGACTCCTCACCTCTCACTTCTCACGTCGCGAGGGCGGCGAATCTTTCGAGGAACTCACGCTCCACGGGCGTGAGGGAGCGGACTCCGCTCGCCGTGATCTTGGCGCGGATCCGTTCCAGCTCCTCCCGGTTGACCGGGTGGAGCTGATCGGCCTGGATCCGGGCCCACCGAGCGCGGCTCTCGGTCTCGCCGGTGGCGAGCTCGACGATCACCTTCGGCGCCGGGGCCGCCTCCTTCTGTCCGACCGTCCACCCCGTCTCGGCGCGCTGGCGGAAGTACTTGGCGCCGGTGAAGCGCTCCATCCACTCGCAATAGATCCAGCCACCGGCGAGACCGCCGAGGTGGCCGAGGTGGGCCACGCCCTGCTGAAAGCCGAAGAAGACGCCACCGACCGAAAGGAGGGCGTAGGCGATCACCATCATCCGGGTGGTCATCGGGATGATCCCGTAGATCAGGACCACGTCCCGGGGCCAGTAGCGGGCGTAGGCGAATGACACGCCGAGGACGGCCCCCGACGCGCCGATGACCGGCTGCGCCGGGCTGTAGAAGCAGGCGAGTGCGCCGACCAGGCCGCTGACGAAATAGAGGCCAAGGAAACGCTTGCCCCCGATCCGCGCTTCGAGGCGGGGGCCGAAGATGTAGAGCGCCAGCATGTTGAAGAGGATGTGCCCAAACCCGCCGTGCAGGAACATGTAGGTCAGGGCGGTCCAGGGACGCGCCATCCCCGACGCGGGAAGCCACATCAGCGCATTGGTGACCTCCGGCCGGAACTCCTGCAGCACGAACATCGCCACATTGGCGATGACCAGTGTGGAGACCCAGCGCGTCATGGCAGCTTACCGCAGGTCGCGCGCCGCGATCTCGCGGATGCGAAGGAGGCCGGTCTCGATGGCCGCCGCCTCGGCGGGGAGGGACTCGGGATGCGGCCGGCCGTTGGTGGCGAACCGGAGGGCGCCCGCCACCCGGTCGAGCTCGGCCGCCGCTTCCGTGTTGATCACGAAGGCGTGCTGGGCCGCCGCGCGGGCCAGCTCCTCGCGGCCGTGACGCCACTGCACCTTGAGATGCTCCTCCGCCATCGGTCCCGGGGTGCCGGCGTGGAGGTCCTGCAGGGTCTGCACGTAGCCACGCATCGCGTGGAGCGAGTGCACCAGGGCCGAGTAGGCGTCCGCCTTCCGCTCCCACCACCGCTCGGAGGTGAACTGCGCCGCGGCCGCGCGCAGAGTGAGCCGGGCGGCGAGGAGGGCGGCGAGGGTGCTCGCGGCGATGGTGCCGACGACGATGAGGATGAGGATCACGGGATCGAGCTGCATCAGCGTTTGTGGCTTCCGTCGCAGAAGGGCTTGTTGAGGCTGTGGCCGCACCCGCAGAGCTTCACCTGGCCGGGGATCTTGGTCGGCGGCGG
>JANLXK010000057.1:0-4604 GCA_031365045.1 Gemmatimonadota bacterium
GCGGCGGTCATCACCACCACCCGGTCGATGTTGGCCGCCACCGGCCGAGCGCCTCGTCCCATCGGTACGCGCCGTTCCAGGAGCGACCGCCGAGGTTCGATCCCTTCGATCCCCACCAGTTCGCCCGTGGCCTCCGCTTCGAGCCGCACCCGGTCGCCGACAATGACCTGCTCGGTGCCGCGCTTGGCCTTGCCGCGGAGCACGGCACGCACCTCGCCGGTCGGCGTGGCGACGCGGAACTGGCCGCCATCGCGCTCGAGCACGACCCCCGTGCGCGGCGGGATCACCAACCCTCCGGCGGCTTGGCCGCGATGCCTTCGTCGAGCGCCGCTTTGACGTCGAAGAGCGACAGCGCCTTGATCCGTTCTTCGGCCTCGGCCGGTGTCCCGCCCCAGGCCAGGTAGTCGGTCTCGATGTGACCGTCGGGACGCTCCCCGTTCGGATCCCAGCGCACGAAGACGAGCGCCGCCCCGTATCGGCCGCGCCCGTCCGCTGTCTCGTCGATCCAGAGCCCCACCGAGTAGGCCCGTCCGTCGCTGCCGCCGAAGGCCGCCGAGCGGGCGTGCTTGGCCATGTAGCCGCCCAGGGTGACCTCGCTCACTGGCCTCCGACGGCTTCCTTGAACACGTTGCCCATGATGAAGGCGATATTGGCGGGACGTTCGGCCAGGCGGCGCATCAGGTACGGGTACCACTGGGTGCCGAACGGGATGTAGACCCGGAGGTTCCATCCCTCGCTGCGGAGCTTCTCCTGCAGGTCGCGGCGCACGCCGTAGAGCATCTGGAACTCGAACCGCTCGGGGCCGATCCTGTTGGCGGCCGCAAAGCGCTTCGCCTCGGCGATGATCTGTTCATCGTGGGTGGCGAGGCCGGGGTAGTTCCCCTCGGTCATCAGCTTCTGCATCAAGGAAACGTATTGCGCGTCGACGTCCTTCTTGGCCGGGAAGGCGTGGTCAGACGACTCGAGGTAGGCGCCCTTGCAGAGCCGGATCCGCGCACCCATCCCCACGAGCAGGTCGACGTCCTTGGGGCTCCGCCGTAGCATCGCCTGGATCACCACGCCGCAATGCTTGCCGAAATCGAGGAAGCACTCCCGGGCGAAGAAGTCGATGGTGCGGTCGGTGTAGGGGGTCCCTTCCATGTCGAACCGCACGAAGCTGTTGTGCTTCTTGGCCCGTTCCAGGATGGCGAAGGCGTTCTCCCGCAGCGCCACCTCGGAGATGTCCTGCCCCATCTGCGTGAGCTTCACCGAGACGTTCGCGTCGACCTTGTCGGCGGCGATGCGGTCGAGCATCCGGAGGTACTCGTCCCGCGCGGCGCCGGCCTCTTCCGGTTTGGTGACGCTTTCCCCGAGGAGATCGAGCGATGCCGTGATGCGGCGGGCGTTGAGCTCCTGCACCGCCGCGACGGCGGTGTCGAGGGTCTCGCCGGCGACGAACCGTGATGCGAAGCGCTTCGCCAGCGGATTGCTGCGAACGAAACGGAAGATCGACTGTTGATGTGACAGCCAGAGCAGGGCCTGACGCACGTGACGTCCCGGTGGTGGTGACCGGGCAGAAGATAAGGGCGTGGAAGGGCAAGGGGAACGGAAAGGAGGCGGGGGAGCCCCGGAACCCCGGACATGATATTGTATTCATCCGTTCGTGACGTCCGACTCAGGCCGTTCACCTCAGGGGTTCCGGGGTTCCCTCGCGAATGTCAGTCCCGACAGAGCTCCAACTCTCCAGTGCCCTCCTCCGCCACTGGCGGCGCACTGACGCCGAGTCGCTGGCGCGGCACGCCAATGACCGGGACGTCTGGCGCAACATGCGCGACCGTTTCCCCCATCCGTACACCCTCGAGGATGCGAAGGAGTGGCTCGCCTTCGTCGCCACGGTGCCGTCGGGGACCAATTTCGCGATCGAGGTGGACGGCGAGGCGGTGGGCGGGATCTCGTTCGAGCCATTGGCCGACGTCTTCCGCATCGGCGCCGAGCTCGGCTACTGGCTGGGCCAGGCGCACTGGGGCAAGGGGATCACCACCGAGGCGGTGCGCGCGGTGACGGAGCACCTCTTCGCGCACTTCGACTTCGTGCGGGTGCAGGCGAGCGTGTTCAGCTGGAACCCGGCGAGCGGCAGGGTGCTCGAGAAGGCGGGCTATGCCCTCGAAGCGATCAACCGGCGATCGATGATCAAGGAGGGGGAGGTGGGAGATCGGTGGTTGTACGTGAAGCTCCGATAGCGAGGAGCGCCTAGAGCCTAGCGAGAGTGGTTCGGACTCCGTGCATGTCCGACCAGCATCGGAGCCCAACTTGGCCTCGCTAGGCGCTAGGCGCTTCTCGCTTCCCCGCCACCACCCGTTCGATCCGCGGGTCGGGGACGAGCCAGATCAACGCGACGGTCACGTAGAGCAGGTCCGACACCCAGGGCGCGAAGAACGAGGCCGCGATCGCCGTGACGTAGGCGGCGATCGAGATCCGCCCTTTCCGGTCGGCGCCGACGGCGCGCGCGAGCAGGGAGTCCTTCCCCTCGACCGCGACGATGCAATTCTGCAGGATGGTGTAGGAGATCGCCGCCATCAGGAGGACCACACCATAGAGTGCGGTCGGGATCGAGGCAAAATGGGTGCTCCCCATCCAGGCGGTGACGAACGGGACCAGCGAGAGCCAGAAGAGCAAATGCAGATTGGCCCAGAGCACCCCGCCGCTCACGCGCGTGGTGACCTGCAGCATGTGGTGGTGGTTGTTCCAGTAGATGCCGAGGTAGACGAAGCTCAGGATGTAGCTGACGATCACGGGCCAGAGCGGCGCGAGCGCCGCGAAGGAGGCCTCGTGGGGCGCGCGCAGCTCCAGCACCATGATGTGATGATGATGGCGATGACGCCGTCACTGAACGCTTCGAGACGCTTGGTGTCCATTCAGGTCCCGTAGTACTTGCTGCCGTCCTTCGCCATCCGCACCAGCGACTCCGCCGGCTTGAACCGCGGGCCGTGCTTGGCCGCCAGCCGCTCCAGCGTCTGCACCACGTTCGCCGCCCCCAGGTCGTCGATCATCCGGAGCGGGCCGCCGCGGAAGGGAGGGAAGCCGATCCCGAAGATGCTCGCCATATCGCCGTCGCGAGGGGAGCGGACCACTCCCTCGGCGTACGCCATCGCCGCTTCGTTCAGCATCGCGTAGAGACAACGCTCCTCGATCTCCTTGGGGTCGCGCGGCTTCGGGTGCACGCCGAGGAGGTCGTAGACCGAGTCATCGACGCCGGTCTTGTGCCCGTCGTGATAGGTATAGAAGCCGCGGTTGTTCTTGCGCCCCTGGCGCTGGTCGGCGAGCATCGTGGCCAGGAGCGGCGCCGGCTCGAGCCGGGCACCGAACGCCGCGTGCATCACCTTGCCCGCCTTCTGCGCCACGACCAGTCCCACTTCATCGAGCAGCGCCACCGGCCCCACCGGGAATCCGGTCCTGAGCAGCACCCGGTCGAGCTGGTCGATCGGCGTCCCTTCCGACAGCAATCGCCCCGCTTCATTGAGATACGGGGTCAGGATGCGGTTGACCCAGAAACCCGGATGGTCCTTCACGACCACGACCTTCTTTCCCATCCGCCGCCCGAACGCCACCGCGGTCGCGACGGTCTCCGGCGTGCTCCGGTCGGTCGGGATGACCTCGAGCAGGGGCATCTTGTCGACCGGCGAGAAGAAGTGCATCCCGATGACCTGCCCCGGCCGGGTCGCGTTGGCGCCGATCTGGGAGATGGGGATGGTCGAGGTGTTGGTCGCAAAGATGGTCTTCGGCCCCGTGGCCTCCTCCACTTCCTTCAGCACCTGGCGCTTCACTTCGAGGTCCTCGAACACCGCCTCGATGACGAGCTCGCATGAATGGAACCCGACGTACCGATCGCTCCCGCTGATCAGCGCGCGCAACCGTTCGGCCTCCGACCGGGTGATGCGCCGACGGGTGAGCCGCCCGTCAACGATCCCGGTGGCCGACTTGATCCCCCGCCCCACCGCCTTCAGGTCCGCGTCCTTCATCCGCGCCTCGACCTCTGCCTGCGTCACCGCAGTACCGGCGATGCTCGCCCCCATGAAGCCGGCGCCGAGGATGCCCAGCCGCTTCACCGGGATGGCCGCCGCACCGTTGGCGGGATCGTCCTTCTTGAGCGCGGTGTCGGCGAAGAAGAGCCCGACCAGCTTCCGCGACACGTCGGTGACGGCGAGCTCGCCGAAGGCGATGTGCTCGGCGGCATACCCCGCTGCGGGACCATGATCCAGCCCGGTGAGAATGACGTCGATGGCGCGCGGCTGTGCCGGATAGTTGCCAAGGGTCTTCTTGAGGACCTGCTTCCGTGCCATCCGCGCCACGATGCTGCGACCGAACTTGGTGCGGTCGAGGATCGCCGCCAGCAGCCCAGCGGGACGCGGGTCGCGGGCCGAGGGCCGGGCGCCCTCGCCCGGCCGTGCCACCAGCCGGCGCGCGGCGGCGATCGCGGTCTGTCGCAGGATCGCCGGATGCACGAGTTCGTCCACGAGGCCGAGCTTGAACGCCTTGGCGGCGCGCTCGCTCTTGCCGGCCAGGATGATGTCCAGCGCGGCACGGAGTCCGATGAGCCTCGGCATCCGCACCGTGCCGCCGGCGCC
>JANLXK010000059.1:0-6033 GCA_031365045.1 Gemmatimonadota bacterium
CCATGCCAGTGCGAGGGGGACCGCGACAAGCACCAGCAGCCACGTGGCCAGGGTGCTCAGGCAGGCCACCTGCAGCTTGGCAACGACAAGCGCAACGCTCGACAGCGGCCGCGTCGCGATGAAGGGGGACATCACGAACGAATCGCGCGCCTGGGGATCCGCGCTGCTCACGCCGGTGGCGGTGACATTCGCCAAAAGCGGCGGCGTGATGAGCACAAGCACCAGCAACTCGAGCAGCAGCCCCGGGGCGCCGCCCGCCAGCCAGAACAGCCCCAGCTCGAACGGCAACACCATGCCCACGAGCGCCGGCAGCGTCCGGCCCTGGCGTCGCCACTCGAACCAGAGCTGCGCGCGCGTGGGGGAGGCAAAGCCCCGGCGCGTGCGCGGCGCCGTTCGGGCGCCTGCGGCGGCCCGCACGAAGTCCGGTCGCCAGTCGGGGACCTCCCCGCGCCGCGCCCGCGCGACCGCGTAGCAGGCCGCGAGGTAGGCGAGCGGCAGCTGCGGCGCGAGGATCGCGAGCATCAGCGGCTCGGACACCTTGAAATACATCGCTACCAGAACGACGGTATCCAGCGTGACCAGCCAGAGCACGGTAACCACCACGCGCATCCCCGGCAGTCCGTACGGCATCCACGTCAGCGCCTGCGTCCACGCGAGGAACACGGCGGCCAGCAGTGCCGGCCAGACCCAGGGACCATCGATACCCCAGGGCCAGCGCGTGAGCAGGGTGGCCGCCTGCACGAGGAGCGCGACCGCCAGGGTGCCATGCAGCATCGGCCCCCGCACGAGGCTCTCGGTCCGCACGGGGAGCGTGAACAGGCGGGCGGGAAAGATCGATCGGCGCGCCGCGAGGTCCCCAGAGAGTCCGAAGCTGCACACGCCCAGGTAATACATGAACGTCGTGGACAGTGGCGCGATCAGCACGGCGGCCCTGCCATCGGGAGGTACCACCGTGATCGACTCGATCGGGCCGAGGTGAAGCAGTTTGATCGCCGCCAGCCCGAGCATGTAGACGCCCATCGCGAGCAGCGGCCAGAGATGCCGTTTCCGGAACTCCCTGCCGGTGGCGAGGGCGGGGGCCGCCATGGTCTACGCTTCGGCGGCCGGCATCGCGGTGTTCCCGACCAGCGCGATGAACGCCTTGGCGAGGGTGCCGTGCGACCCCTTGATCGCAGTGAGCGGCGCGCTGAGCGCGACCCTTCCCTCGTGGATCATCGTGACGTGATCGGCCACCTCTTCCACTTCCTCGAGCAGGTGCGACGAAAAGAGCACGGTGCGGCCTTCGGCGGCGATCGTGCGGATGACGGCGCCGAGTATATCACGACGCACGATCGGGTCGAGGCCGGAGGAGGGCTCGTCGAGCACCAGCAGTTCGGGGCGATAGGCCAAGGCGATCAGCAGACCCGCGCGCGCTTTCTGCCCCTTGGAGAGGTCCTTGATCTTCGCGGACGGATCGAGACTGAAGGAGCGCCGCAGTTCCTCCGCGTACCCATCGTCCCAGGCCGGATGGAAGGCGCGCGAGTACTGCAGGAGTTCGTCGATGCGCATCCAGCCGGGGAGGTCGTTCTCCTCGGAGAGATAGCCGATCCGTGAGAGGACTCCCACCGGATCAGCGACAGGATCGAGACTGAAGACGCGCACCGACCCCTGTTCCGCACGGAGCAGCCCGAGGATATGCTTGATGAGCGTGGTCTTGCCCGCGCCGTTCGCGCCGACGAGTCCGTACACCGCGCCCCGGGGGAGGGCGAGGTCCACCGAGTCGAGCGCCACCTTGGCGTCGAAGCGGCGGGTCAGCTGTGATACGCTGATGACCGGGTCATTCACGCTCGCACCACCTGCGCGGGTTCCGTTGGCCATGCGCTCGCCCTCCCTCTGGATGCGGACCGATAGGGTGCGGCGTCCAACCGTCGGCGCTTTGACAGCGGCGGGCGGGCCGGTCGATCACCGCAGGGGCCGAGCGGAGCAAGGGGGAGGATCGGGTACCGGCGCTGATCACGTGGCGTGCCCGCTGGAGCGGCCTGCCATGATGGCGCCGGCGGCCATGGCAAAGACAGCGACCTCGACCCAGGTATCCGTGAACCCGCCGCGGATCTGCAGGAGTGCGAAGCCTGCAACAAAGATGAGGTAGCCAAGGATCTCGCTGCGCGACAGTTTCTTCTTGAAGAAGGCGGTCATAAGCAGGACCTCCAGCCGAAGGGGGGACGCCGCCTGACGGTTGGCGCTTTCGCTGTGGCGAGCGAACCACGCCCCAGATCGATCGTGACGTCCCGGCGCCCTGAAGGGCTTTACGAAGCCGTGCGATATCGCCAAGCCCTTCAGGGCGCCTTCCACAGAGGCGGCTCTTGTCCTGAGCGAAGCGAAGGGGGCAGCTACGATGTGGTGTTGAGAGCCCGTTGAGCCTGGGTCCGGTCGTTCTCACGGCCGTCCGCGATCGCTGCGAGCACCAGTCCAACAGTCCCGGCCGCAGCGGGAATCGTCAGCGCCAGGCCTATGAGGAACAGGGCGAGGTCACTCATGCCGATTGTCGATCATCAGAAGCGCCACCGCCCCGAAGGAGAGAATGGACGGGACCCACAAACCGACAAAGAGGCCTTGCTCATGGCTGCCTGTGAACCACAGCGTGACAGACAAGACGAACGACAGAAGGGCGGCGCCGAGAATGGCCAGCGCGGCGCGGAGACGGAGCTTGCTTCGCTGCATGTTCGGAACTCCTGAAGGAGTCTGGCTGCAACCGGCACCTACCCAGTTCGTAACCGGTAGTTGATCACCGCGATGAGCATCGAGAGCGCCAACAGCGTCAGCGAAGGCAGCATTTTGATGATCGGGCTCTTGCCCCGCAGGTGTGTGGCGAAAGCGGCGACCATGAGCAGGCTCAGGCCGATCCCGCCCCCGATGGCGAACGGCCCACGGTCGATGCCGATCAAGAGCATCAATGCGAAGGTCAGCTTGGCTATTCCCACTGAATCCCGCAACCAGTCAGGAAGCTTCCACTGTTGGAATTCCACGACGATGTTGGGATAGCGGACCACCCATACGAAGAAGATCGATGCGGCCACCAAGGCCTGCAACGCAATCGCGAGATCCTGGAGACCAAGCACTCTTGCCTCCGCCGATGATGGCAGTGAAGGAACGGAACAGCAAAGTCAGTGTGAATCGCGAACACACGCAAGGAGGGCGGCCACTGTGGCTCACACTCCCCGGCAATGCTCGCATGGCGATGTGCTCCTTTTCCACGCCAGCGGCCATGCACTTCGGATGATGCACCCGGGCGTGGCCGCGGGGAGGCTCACGCAATCGGTAGCCCTGGCCTCGGAGCGGAGCCTGTCCCGAGCTGTGCCCAGAGCGAAGCGAAGGGGCAGCGAGGGGTCAGCTACAAGCGCTGGCTAGGCGGTGCGTTTGCGAGCGGGGCGTTCACGGGAGGGAACCGCCTTGAGCAGGGCTCGCAGCGTCTGGTTGACTTGCTTCGAGTCCCCGAACACCTGGGCCAGGTCCGGTTCGAGGATGATGACGGTGCTCCCGGGACGGAGCCGCTTGGCATACTTGCCCCGTACACCCTTGCTGAAGTCGTATTCGCGTCGCATAGGAGTCTCGGTGGACGAGCTAGTCGTCTTGGTAGGTGTGGTGTTCAGCCCGCGTGGCGGGGCGGGCGCTAACGATCCGAATCTCGTTCTCGTGGCGTTCGATGTGAACGACGACGAGGAGTCGGGGGCGTGAGGACATTCCCAGCAACAGGAACCGCTTCTCACGCTCTGAGTGGGCTGGGTCTGGGATGGTAAGAGAGCGGGGATCCGCGAAGGCGGTCGCGGCCTCCTCAAAAGTGATACCGTGCTTGCGGGCGTTGGCGGCAGCCTTGCGAGGGTCCCAGCTGAAGCGAAGGTCCATGCTCTAATCTAGGAAGGATGGCGCTTCGGCGCACCGCCTAACGACCTGCAAATCAGCTGCGGCCGGCGGCCGCGCTAACAAACCAGCGTCCTCGGCAGCTTCCGCGCGGCCGCGGCCGTCTGCTGCATTTGCTGGTTAGGCTGCGCCCCCAGAAGTACGACCGGCGGACAGGACAGCGTCGGCTTCGAACTCTACCAGCCACGAGGGGTCGATGAAGCGGCTCACCTGCATGACAGTGTTGGCGGGCCGAATGTCACGAAAGAACTCGCCGTGGACGCTGGTTACCGCTTCCCAATCCTCGATGCGGGTGAGGAGTGTCCGCGTTCGAATGACGTCAGCCAGAGAAGCCCCGGCTTGGGCTAGGGCGGCCTCGATGATCTGCAGACAGCGACGGGCCTGCCCCGCCGGATCCCCTGGGCTTACGGTCCGCCCGTCCGGTCCGAGGGGCGCGGTGCCCGAGACCGAGATGAAGGGTCCGATCCGAACCGCGCGTGAGATTCCGACGCGGGGCTCGTAGGGGCTTCCGGAGGAGACGTTGAGTCGGCTACTGGTCATGGGTGTCCTTGAGCGTCAAGCAGCCTACCGGTTGGCGCTTTAGCTGCGGCGCCGCAGTGCGCCTCAGCACAATCCTAAAAGATTCCGCAGCTTGGCCGCAGGGAGGGTCGCGAAGCACGGAGCCCTGGCCGCGGAGCGGAGCCTGTCCTGACCCCGAGCGCAGCGAGGGGGAAGGGACGGCTACAAGCGCTGGTTAGGTAGGACGTTCCTAGAGGTCGTTCGGTGTGAGGCCAGTCTGCTTGGCGACCTTGGCGAGCATCCGAGGCCCGATCTCTTCATCATCGTGAAAGGCAAAGACGAAGTCCGGCCAACCCGCACGACTGAAGGTGCGATGGGAGCCGGACTGACGCTTGATAATCCACCCGAGGCGTAGGAGCGCCGCGAGGACGCGCCGCGCTTTCGCGGCGCCGAACGAGCTCACGCCGCGTCGAAGGAGACGGTCAGGAGCTCGGGAACGGCTTCCCCGTGCTCCAGGCGTTCGGCGAGCACCCGCAGTGCGAGCGCCTGCACTTTGGCGGTGGCATCCGCCGGCGTGACGCCGTAGGTCATGACGCCCGGCAACGCAGCGACTTCGGCCATCCAGCGGCCGTCGGTTTCCTGATCTAGGGTGATGTGGAGATTCATGGGACCTCCCGAATGGGGCGGGAAGGGGATGTCTCAATCTAACACGGAGCGCCGCGAACGTCCTACCTGACGGTTGGCGCTTTAGCTGCGGCGAGCGAGCCACGCCGCAGATCGATCCTGACGTCCCGGCGCCTGAGAGGCGCCTCTCGGCAAGGCGCCCTGAAGGGCTGTACGAAGCCGTACGAGATCGACAAGCCCTTTAGGGCGCCCTTCACAGAGGCGGCTTTAGCCGCCGGGAGGCGACGGGGCCCCTTATCCCAGCGCTCGGCCCGAGCGAAGCGAGGGTGGGGCCTTCGGAGTGCGCGTTGCGCTTCGAGGTTGAAATCACAGAGCGCCGGTCTGCGACGGATCATCGCGACACGCAGCGGGAGCTGGCACAACTGTCATCATCCCCCACCTCACCATCGCAGGCGTACCCGAATCGGGTACGCAGATATCCTTGTCGCAGTCGGCGCATATCTGGAAGCCGGTACTGTCCTGACGAACTGGGATCACGAAGCCTACCAAGACGCCGTGGCTCTTCCTCACGTATGAGCTCACCACGTACTGCGTCGGATTGTCCAAGAGGGAGCGTGCGCGCGCAACGGTGTGGGCACTGTCCGCGCGCGTTGCTTGCGCCGGCGAGACTTGGGGCTGGGCGCAACCAAGAACTAAACCTGCCAGCACCAGGGTGCGGCGCAATTCACTCCTCATATCCGGCGCCCCCTAACGGTTGGCGCTTTAGCTGCGGCGAGCGAGCCCCGCCACAGGTGAATTCAAATTGGTTCCACAGCTTGGCTACTGGGAGGCCGGTTTAGCAAGGAACGCCGGCCTCGGCGCGCCGACAGCTGCAAGCGCTGGTTAGGCCGCAGCTTGTCAAAGGATGCTAAGAATGCCAACTACGACCAAGACTAGAATGATGATCAGGCATCCGACGTTGAATGTTCGCTCCGTGCCAGAACTGCCAAGAAAGCCGCGACGAACCGGGTGACC
>JANLXK010000058.1:0-1009 GCA_031365045.1 Gemmatimonadota bacterium
CCGCACTCCGCCGGCCCTCGGCCCCTACTTCCGCGGCTTCCCCTTCCGAGCACGCATCTTCTGCTTCCGCGCCGGGCGCGCCTCGAACGGCCTGACTGTCTCCCGTACAAGTATCTGCGCCGGGATCCCCAGCCCCTCCGACAGGCGCCGGATCATCGGCAAGGTGAGCGCCCGCCGGCGGTTCAGGATCTCCGACACTCGGCCGCTCGTGCCGAGGTAGGGCAGGAGGTCTTTGGCCTGCAGCTGTTGCCGTTCCATCCGGGCGCGGAGCGCATCGATCGGGTCGGGAGGATCGATCGGCCAGTGCCGGGCCTCGTACGCCTCGATAAGCGTCACCCAGGCGTCGAGCGCCCGTCCGGCCGGCGTATCGAGCTCGGCACCCATCAGCTCCTCGACGATCGCGAGGGCCGCGGTGTAGTCGGCCTCCGAGGCGATCGGGCGCAACGCGTGCGCGTTGGTCATATAGTCTCCACGTTGATGTCGTCGTATTCGCGGTGCGTACCCACGAACCGGATGAACACGATGCGATAGGGGTAGTTGATGTGGACCACCAATCGGTACTTGTTGCCGGCGATATTGAAGACGACCCGCCCTCCCTTGAGGATGCTCGCGTCGCCGTACATCGCCTTGACCTCCGCCGGTCCGGCCCACGCCGCGTGGGTGACCTCCGCGTACCAGGACTCCAGGGCCGACTTCGCGCCACGACCTTGCGGGTGGTCTTCCCAGAACTGGCGCACAGTCCGTTTGGCGATGATGCGCATGGGACAAGATACCGACCTCCCACTGTGGGAGCAAGCCTCCCGTGGTGGGAGGATGGGTTTGGACCTCACCCCCCGGCCGCCTTGGGGCAACGGGCGTCCCGCCTGTTCAACCTCACCCCCCGGCCCCCTCTCCGAAAACCGGAGAGGGGGAGGTTTTCTCGCGTGATGTCATCCTGAAGGCCCTTCAGGGCCTGAAGGATCTCCTCGACATTGCCCCGTCCTCATGGGGACGGCGACGGAGCTAAGTC
>JANLXK010000086.1:0-6520 GCA_031365045.1 Gemmatimonadota bacterium
CGACGCCGGTCGGACCGATCGGGACCGCTCGCACGTCTTTGGGGTTTAGGGGTTTCCGCGCCATCCTCATCGGCCCAATGAACTATCCTGAAGCTCTCGCGTTCCTCTTCCCCCGCGTCACCACGATCAAGTTCGGTCTCGACACCACCCGCGAGCTCCTGGTGCGGGTGGGCGCGCCGCATCGGTTGATCCCCACGATCCACATCGGCGGGACCAACGGGAAGGGGAGCGTCGCGACCCTGGTGGCCGAAGCTCTGCAGGAGGCCGGGTGGCGCGTGGGGATGTACACCTCGCCCCACCTGGTCTCCTTCCGGGAACGCATCAGGGTCGACGGTGTGCCCATCACGGCCGACGCCGTGGCGGCGTGGACGACCCTGTTGCGGCCCGAGATCGAGGCACGGCAGGCGACCTTTTTCGAGGCCAGCACGGCGATCGCCTTCGCCGACTTCGCCGCGCGGGGGGCCGAGATCGCCGTAGTGGAGGTGGGCCTCGGCGGGCGGCTCGACAGCACCAACGTTGTGACGCCACTGGTGAGTGCGGTGACCAAGGTCGCGATGGACCACACGAAATACCTCGGCGACACCCTCGAGCTCATCGCGGCGGAAAAGGCCGGTATCGCCAAGCAAGGGGTGCCGTTCGTCATCGGCGAGATGGAGCCGGGGCTGGTCACGGTGCTCCGCGAGACAGCGAAGCGGCTGGGGGGCGAAATCCAGGTCGTCCCGGCGCAGGAGCGGTGGGGCGGGCCGCTCGCGCTCGACGGGCCGCATCAGCGCCGCAATGCCGCCGTGGCGAATGCGGTGCTGCAAGCGTTGCCCGACCGGTACCGGCCCGACCCGGTGGCGATCGGGCGCGGATTCGCGCGCGCCACGGTGCCGGGACGGTTCGACCGGCGGGGGAAGTGGCTTTTCGACGTGGCGCACAATCCCGATGGGATGCGGGCGCTCGTCGCTGCGCTGGCCGCGAGCGACCTGCCACGCCCGATCCACGCCCTGGTCTCGATCCTCGGCGACAAGGAGTGGGCCCCGATGCTGGTGGAGCTCGACCGGGGGATCGACCGGGGCGTGCTCACGGTGGCCCCGACCGCGGAAGGGCGGGGGTGGACCACCGAGTGGTTGCAGGCGTGGCTCAAGGATCCCGCGCGACCGGCCCCACACGCGGAATGGCATCTCCAACCGGAATTCCGGGAGGCGTTGACGCAGGTGCAAGCAGGGGCGGGAACGGTCCTGGTGACCGGCTCGTTCCATACTGTCGGTGATGTGATGCGGGTGCTTGGACTCGCAGAGGTACTCGATCCGTAACGTGAGTCGGGAGGAGACATAGCTGGAGACGGGAGGAGACCACGGCGACCCGTCTCCTCACGTCTCCTCACGTCTCCTCCGTCTCAGGACTCCGAGATCGCGATCCGATACCCGACGTAGATGAAGACCAACCCGATCAACTCCGTGACGTACAGCACCTCGACGTGGCCGAAGCGGGTGAAGGTCCCGCCGATCCCCGGCAGCAATCCACCGATCGCGATGTAGACGTTGGCCAGCGTGCGCCGCTCCATCCCGGGGCGGCGCGCGTAGCGCCACGCTGACCAGATCGCGCCGCCGACCAGCACGAGGAAGGCGTAGATGTTGATGAACGGGGTGAACGCCCGGACCCATTGCCACTCGAGCACCCGGCCGGAGAGGCGGAACTGTTCGACCTGAGTGAGATCGATCGGGCTCAGGAGCACCACCGTCGCCGCGACGCCGACGAGCGTGAGCAATGCGATGGTCAGACGGTCGGCCACCTTGCGGGGAAAGAGCAGGTACGCGGTGCCCTGTGCGAGCGGCGCGCCCCCCAGCAACGCACCCGAGATGTACCACGCCCGGAAGATCCCCTCGTGCCACCCGAGCAGGGTGGTGAGAGATTCCGTCAGGGTCCCCACGCCGTAGAGCGCCACGCCGAGCCCCCACCAGAAGAGGTGGGGGGCGGGGCGGTGCGCCCCCCAGCGCCGGAAGAGCTGGGGAGCGAAGTAGATCGCGAACGCTGTGGTGACGAGCGGGATGTAGTGGACCCAGGACTGCATCAGAACTCCGAGGTCCACCCCAGCCGCACCTGCCGTCCCGGGGCCGGGCGGAAGAATCCGGCGTTCCCGGTCTCGGCGTAGAGCACGTTCCCGACGTTCTCGACCGAGACCACCACGGTGTGGCGGATCCGATCGCTGTCGAACATCCGGAGCCCCCCGTCCACCCCGACGGTGGTGAATCCGGGATACCGGGTCCCCACGGGGCTGGTGCCGAGGGCCACCTGATCGGTGGCGCCTTCGTGGCGCGTCCGCACGTCCGACCAGAAGTGGCCGGCCGGGTGATCGTACCGGAGGGCGGCGGTCAGCTTGCTGCTGTAGCTCTGCCCCACCGGCGTCAGCGGTTCGTTGGAATTTTCCTGGTGCATCCACGTGAAGCTCGCGCTGGCGGTGAAGACCTGTGCCAGCAACGCTCGGCCGCTCGTCTCGACGCCCCAGCTGTTCAGCTTGTCGATGTTCACGTTCTGGTATTCGGGGAATCCGCTCACGGAATCCCCGGTGGCGACGACCCGGATCCCATCGGTGAGCGTGGTCCGGAACCCGAACGCCTCGAAGGCGTACCCGCGATGGTGGAAGCGCACGCCGAGGTCGGTGCTGAGGCTCGTCTCGGGGGTGAGGCCGGGGTTCCGGCTCTGATAGCCGGACCCTTCGGGGGTCACACCGTCGAAGAAGCGCTCGACGAGATTCGGGCTGCGGAAGCCTCGACCGACGGTACCGATGAGGGAGAACTCGTCGGTCAGGGCGTAGAGCGCGTTGAATGCCCCGGCCACCGCGCGGTCGGTGCTCGAGATCGGCGCGCCCGGCAGATTCGGCGTGGTACGGGTCTCGGCGTGATTGTCCTGGTAGCGGGCACCGAGGATGACGTTCAGGCGCGAGGTGACCTCGACGGCTCCCTGGGCGAAGAGTCCCATGGCGCGGAAACTCGCGTTGGGGAGGTTCGGCGCGCTGTCGATCTGGACGATCGGCGGGCCGAACCCGGTGATGGTGGTGGTGTCGTGATCGGTGTTGGTGGTCCGATCGCGGAAGTAGTCGGCGCCGTAGGTCACCAGGGTCCGCATCCCGACGAGCTTCGCGGCCTCCAAGCGGCCGCCGATGGAGCCGACATCGGTGTAGTTGCGGGTGTGGAAATCGCCCTGGGCGGTGGGGCCGAACGGGACGGTGATGTTCTGGTGCAGGTCACGCTGGTTCCCCTGGGTGTAGAGGCTCGCGTCCACCCGATCGAAGAGGGCGAAGCCGAGGGAGCGACCGACGTAGCCTGCGGTGCCGCGGGCGACGCGCTGGCGGGGGTAGAGGATCTCGACTCTGGCGCCGCCACCGATGTTGGCGGGGTCGACGAAGCCGAAGCCGGCGTCGTCGGCGGCGTACGTGGAGCCCTTGAAGAAGAACCGGTGCCGGGCGCTCAGTTCATACCCGGCGGCCGCGGAGAGGTTCCGGTCGCGGACGCCGCTGTTGAGCACCTTTTCGCTGCCACCGAGCGTCACGTCACCGAAGCTGCCGGCGGGGGCGTTGTAGGCATCCGCAGTGCGCGAGGTGCCGTCGACCCGGAAGACCGCCTGGCCGAGCCGGCCGGAGAGGGAGGCGCCGGGGCGGCTCTCATTGCCGTTGCCGGACCAGGTGTAGCGGAGGGCGCCGTGGATCGTGCCGGGGGCTTCCCCCCAAGGGAGTCCGGCGCCGATCAGGTTCACCACCCCGCCGATCGCGTCCGAGCCATAGAGCACCGAACTCGGGCCCCGGACCACCTCGACCCGATCGAGACTGCTGCCGTCGACCAGCGCCGGAAGCTCGCCGAAGTCCTGCTGGCGACGGCTGTTGTTGAGCCGGAGTCCATCTTCGAGGAGGAGGATCCGCTGCCCCCGTTGACCCCGGATGACGGGGCGTTCCTGGTTCGGTCCGACGCCAGTGAGATCCAGACCGGGCAGGTCGCCCATGAGCTGGATCGGGGAGGAGTTGGGGCGCTCCCGGAGCGAGGCGCTGTCGATCAGGGTCACCGCCTGGGGCACCCGGGCAAGGGTGACGGGGGAGCGGGTCGCCGTCACGATCAGCGGCGTGACCGTGAACGGCTTCCCGATCGAGTCGGTGCGGGCGGGGCGCTGGGTCTGGGCGGCGAGGGGCGCACCGACGAGGGTCAGCGCGAGGAAGGCGAGGGCGGAACGGGGCGAGGACATCGTCGATCCCGGTAGAGTGATATCGGTCGGACGGAAGCGCCGCCGATGCGGCAGAGTACCGGGTCTCTGAAGAAGCCACCATTCGGATCATTGCGGAGAGTAGGAGTGCGGGTCAGGACGGATGAATCCAGTGTGAACACTTCGTGAGACGGGAGGAGACGATAGGAGACGAAAGGAGACCAACCGATCGTCCGCCGCCCGTCTCCTCCCGTCTCCTCCCGTCTCCTCCCGTCTCCTCCCGTCTCCTCGCGTCTCCTCGCGTCTCCTCGCGTCTCCTCCCGTCTCCTCCCGTCTCCTCCCGACTCCTCCCGTCTCCTCCCGTCTCCTCCCGTCTCAGGTTGGGTTAAGTCCCTTCCCTGATTACAATTACGCCCATGCAGAAGGGCGCCCTCCCAGGCTTTCGTGACTTCTATCCCGAGGATCTCGCCCTTCGGGCGCACATCTTCGAGACCTGGCGGCGTGTGGCCACGCGGTACGGCTTCGAGGAGTATGACGGTCCCCCCCTCGAGTCGCTCGAGCTGTACACGGCGAAGTCCGGCGATGAGATCGTTCACCAGTTGTACGAGTTCATGGACAAGGGGAAGAGGCGCGTCGCTCTCCGGCCTGAAATGACCCCGACGTTGGCTCGAATGGTGGCCGCACGTGCCAATGGGTTGAAGAAGCCGATCCGTTGGTTCTCGATTCCCCAATTGTTCCGGTATGAGAAGAAGCAGAAGGGTCGCTTTCGCGAACACTATCAGCTGAATTGCGATCTTCTTGGGGAGGCGGGGCCGCTAGCCGACGCTGAGATCATCGCATTGGCCGTGGATGTGATGTCGGAATTGGGCCTGGGCCCGTCTGACGTCCGTGTCAGGTTGTCCGATCGTGACCTCTTGGAACACTTGTTCAGGTCCGTTGGCGTCTTGGCGTCTCAGCTGACCGGTGTATACGGCGCGATCGACAAGCTCGAGCGCGCTGGGAGTCCTGAAACGAACCAGAGACTTCTCGATCTCGGGCTTGAGCCGTCGATCGTGGCGGACGTACTACGGGTCGTCCAGCTGAACTCAATTATTTCCATTGAGCAGGAGCTCGACTCGTCCAATCACCAAGCCGAATTCCTGTCACGTGGAAGGATGGCAGCCGGACCGCTCAAGACGACTATTGCGGCGTTGGACGCGATGGGCCTCGGCGCATTTGTGCAAGTCGACCTTCGCATTGTGCGCGGCCTGGACTACTACACAGGCACTGTTTTTGAAATCTTCGATGTTGGTGGCACGCACCGTGCGATTTGTGGTGGCGGGAGGTATGACAAACTCACTCTTGACGTCGGCGGAGTGCAGCTTCCGGCTGTGGGATTCGGAATGGGTGATGTGGTTCTCGGAGACCTGTTGAAGGAAAAAGGGAAGGCGCCTTCGTACGCCGGCAGCATCGACGTCTTCGTGGCGACCGAAGGAGCGGAGGGGATGGCGGCGGCATTGAAGCTCACGCACGAGCTCCGCTATGCCGGTATCCGTGCCGAGTACGCCCTCGGCGCGCAGACGACCTCCAAGCAGCTCGACATCGCGAAGGCCCGGAATGCACGCCTGATGGTCACCATCGGGAGCGCCGAAGTCCAAGTCAAGGATCTGAGCACGAAGTCCCAGCACGCCGTTCCGTTGACGCGGGCCGTCGAAGAAATTGTTTCCCGGATCCGCGCCTCCTAGGCCCGGTCACCGGTCACTGGTCACAGGTCACCCGAGAACTCGATGGCAGACGAGAAGGCCCTCACCACCCGCGCCGCCGACTTCAGCGCCTGGTACAACGAGCTGATCGCGAAGGCCGAGCTGGCCGATTACAGCCCGGTGCGCGGCTGCATGGTCATCCGTCCCAACGGTTACGCCATCTGGGAGGAGATGCAGAAGGCCCTCGACGGCATGTTCAAGGAGACCGGGCACCAGAACGCCTACTTCCCCCTGTTCATCCCGCAGAGCTTCCTCTCCAAGGAGGCGGAGCACGTCGAGGGGTTCGCCCCCGAGGTCGCGGTGGTGACGATCGGCGGGGGGAAGGTGCTGGAGGAGCCGCTGGTGATCCGGCCGACCTCCGAGACGATCATCTACGCGATGTTCGCCAAGTGGATCCAGAGCTACCGCGACCTCCCGCTCCTGATCAACCAGTGGGCCAACGTGATGCGCTGGGAGATGCGCACCCGGCTGTTCCTGCGCACCACCGAGTTCCTCTGGCAGGAAGGCCACACCTGCCACGAGACCGAAGACGAGGCCGAGGCCGAGACGCTGCAAATGCTCGAGGTCTACAAACAGTTCGCCGAGGAATACATGGCGATGCC
>JANLXK010000123.1:0-2183 GCA_031365045.1 Gemmatimonadota bacterium
CCCCCTCTCCCGTAAGGGAGAGGGGGTCGGGGGGTGAGGTGGAAGGTAGGGCCATCACCCCGACTTATCATCATCCTTTCCACGCACCTCGTGCCATGCATGACGCACCTCATACGAATCGCACTCCGCCCTCCGCATACACCCGTCCCGTCACCGCCTTCCGGGTGTTCTTGATCTCGAAGCCGCCGTGCTGCGGGATCAGCGTATTCCACCGCTCGCTCCACCCGACGTGGGCGGCGAGCTGGTCCAGCACCGCGAGGAGGGCGACCGGGAGCGCCCGCATGTCCCCATCCTCGACCTTCAGCGCGAAGCCGAGTCCGGTGCCGACCAGCGCACCGCAGCAAACACCGTCGGCGCCGAGTTTGACGATCACCTTGCCGGGGGCGGCCTGCATCACGTCGGTGCAGCTCCGGCCGGTGCCGGCGACGAGGTCGGGGCGCGCGAGCATCGCATCACGGAGGATGGCCAGGCCGGGGGAAGCACCATCGCCCAACGCGGCATATGCGCGGGCCATTCCGGAGAGGGGAAGGCCGAAGCAGACGGCGGCGCAGCCATCGATCGCAAGGACGACCTCACCCCCCAGCCCCCTCTCCCTTACGGGAGAGGGGGAGCCAGTCCACTCGATCACGGACTGCAGGATCCGCTGCTGCACCGGATGGTCCTTCGTCTCGTACCCCGCGGTCGGCCACCCTTTGTGCTTCGCCTGCGCCAGCATCCCGCTGTGCTTCCCGCTGCAGTTGCTCCAGCGCGGGGTGAGCGGGACTCCTTCCCGCGACACGCGTTCCGCGACCCGCGTCCCGAGTGGGGGATGCGGCCCGCACGCCAAGTCCGACTCGGTGCATCCGATCTTGGCCAGGAACCGGTCGGTGACCTCGAGGTGCACCGGCTCGCTCGAGTGCGATGCGCAGGCGAGTGCCAGCTCCTCCGTCCCCAGCCCGAATCGCTCGGCCCCACCGTCCTCGACCAGCGGCAGCGCCTGGAACGGTTTGGCGGCGGAGCGCCAGAAGGTCACGAGGTCCGGATCACCGGCATGTGCGACCGTGCGCCCGTCCGCCCGTGCGACAGCGACGGAGACGACGTGCCCCGACTCGACGGCGTCGCCGCGGGTCGCGAGGATGCGGAAGGGACTCACGGCTGCGGGATCTCCAGGTCGCGACAGATCTTCTCGGCCAGGAAGCCGTTGATCTCACGATGACGAGGCACGGTCGACACCTTGCGTGCCTTCGGATTCAGATAGATGGAATGGCTGCCACCTTCACGGAGAAGCTGGCAGCCATTGTCCTCCAGGTGCCTGACGAGATCCCGGCGCTTCACGACCCGAGCGTCAGCGGCTCACGCACGACCTTCGCACCCTTCAACCCGGCTTCGCTGAGCACGCGATTTGCCTCCAACACCATCAGGACCGATTCGCGCAGGTTGATGCGCGCCTCCTCCAGAGTAGCCCCTTGGGTGTTCGCCCCGGGCAACTCCTCCACGAAGGCGATGTACCCCTCGGCTACCTGTTGAAAAACCGCAGTCAGTGTCGGCATGGTCGGCATCTCCTGGACGGGAATATAGCACCCAGCGTCACGGTTCGACCGCTTTGCTCGGGGGACCCCCCGCCGGAGGCGGCAGGTGAACTCCAGATCGAGCCATTGCGGCGCGGCTTGCCGCGCTTGGTATCGCGCGCGACCCCGTTGCTGCGCCCGGGTGAGAACCCTGGCCGAGGGCCGCGCCTCTGGCGCGGCCTTCGACAGGATCATTTCTACGCTAAGGCCGCGCGGGGCGCGCGGCCCTCGGCCCAGTATCCCAAACGACCGCGCCGATCGCGACCGTACTGGTCCTTCTCCTTTGCGCCGCGAGCGGCGCCGCAACGCCCAGCGCCGCGAGCGGCGCCACAACGGACGACGCCGGATACGGGAAGCGGCTTCGCCGGTCCCACGCGCCCACGCGCCTACGCGCCTACGCGCCCTCGAACGCCGACGCCATCCGATCGCAGTCGGCGGCGCCGAGGCCGACCTCGCGCGCGACCGCTCGCCAGCCAGCCACGGCTCGTCCCACCGCTCCGGCGATCGTCCGCGCGGCCGCGGGGGTCAGCCCGAACCACTCCGCCCCCTCGAGCGCCACGTCGAGGCTCGCGGTGGTGTCGCCCGCGATCGTGAGCGCCGTGCTGAGCACCCGGGGCCGCACGTCGGCCGGCGTCG
>JANLXK010000127.1:0-4327 GCA_031365045.1 Gemmatimonadota bacterium
GGCCGCCCCACACCACCATCAGGCTGCCCGTCCAAATAGCCGTACAGCCGGAACGGATGGATGGGGCCCCGGTGGTCGACGTCGGCGTCCAACTGTCGGTCGTCAGATCATATTGACCACCGGTATCGAAATAGGTGCCGCCGGAAATGCCGCTCCACACCACCATCCGGCTCCCCGTCCACACGGCAACATGATCGGCCCGTGCGGATGGCGCACCCGTCGTGGACGTCGGTGACCAACTGTCGGTCACGGGGTCGTACCGTCCACCGGTGTTGACGCTGACATTACTGGCTTCGCCCCCCCAGACCAGCATCCTGCTCCCCGTCCACACCGCGGTGTGGTGAAAGCGCGCGGAAGGCGCACCGACCGTGGTGGTCAACGCCCAGGTATCGGCCGCCGGATCGTACCTGCCACCGGTCTGGGTCTCGGGGAAAGCTCCGCCCCACACCACCATCTTGCTCCCCGTCCACACGGCCGAATGCCCATAGCGCCCTTCAGGCGCCCCCGTCGTCGAGGTCGGTGTCCAGATGTCGCTCGCTGGGTCGTAGCGTCCACCGGTTTTCTCCAGCCCGCCGGTGGATGGCTCGCCGCCCCACACCACCATGCGGCTGCCCGTCCACACCGCAGCGTGACGGGCTCGCGCGTAAGGCGCCCCTGTCGTCGCGGTCGCCGTCCAACTGTCGGTCGCCGGGTCGTACCGTCCACCCGTATTCTGGTATTGGTGGTTCGATCCGTCGTTGAGCCAACCACCCCAGACGACCATCAGGCTCCCGGTCCACACCGCCGTGTGTTCCCGGCGGGCGGACGGCGCGCCCGCCGTCGAAGTCGGAGTCCAACTGTCGGTCGTAGGGTCGTACCGTCCACCGGTGTTCAAGTCGTAGAGGCTCAGGCTCCCGCCCCACACGACCACCAGGCTCCCCGTCCACACAGCCGTGTGCCCAAATCGCCCTGCCGGCGCGCCGGTCGTCGACGTCGGCGTCCAGAGGTCGGTTGCCGGGTCGTATCGTCCACCCGTATTGAGATAGACGGCACCTCCATAGCCGCCCCAGACCACCATGCGCGTTCCCGCCCACACGGCCGTTGGGGAAGTGCGTGCGGATGGCGCGCCCGCCGTGGACATCGGCGTCCAGAGGTCGGTCGCTGGGTCGTACCTGCCACCGGTGTTCGAGCCCGCACCGCCCCAGACCACCATCACGCTTCCGGTCGACACGGCGGAGTGCCCACTGCGCGCGGACGGAGCACCTGTCGTGGACGTCGGCGTCCAACTATCGCCGACCGGGTCGTACCGCCCACCCGTGGCGACGTCGGCACCGCTCGAGCCGCCCCAGACCACCATGGCGCTCGCCGTCCACACAGCGGTGTGCCCATCACGCGCGGACGGAGCACCCGTCGTGGACGTCGGCGTCCAACTGTCGCCGACCGGGTCGTAGCGCCCGCCCGTGTTGAAGTATTGGGTCACGAAGCTGACGACCGTAGAACCGCCCCAAACCACCAGCTTGCTCCCCGTCCATACGGCGGTGTGCCCACCACGCGCGGGCGGTGCGCCTGTCGTCGAGGTCGGCGTCCAACTGTCGCTGACGGGATCGTAGCGCCCACCCGTATTGAAGTACTGCGTCACTGAGTTGAGATAAGTCGATCCGCCCCACACCACCACCTTGCTCCCCGTCCACACGGCCGAGGGGAACTCACGCCCGGTCGGTGCTCCCGTCCTGGACGTCGGTGACCAACTGTCGGTGGCCGGGTCGTATCTCCCGCCGGTGTTCAGGAAGTGGGCGTTCAGGGACGTGCCGCCCCAGACCACCATCACGCTCCCGGTCCACACCGCCGCGTGGTGGTACAGAGGATCCGGCACCTCGTCCAAGATCCCGTTGTCCCAGGTGTCGTCGGACGCGCACGGCAATCCCTGCCCTGGCGCTCTCGCGCTCGCGCTCGGAACAGGCAACGGATCCAGGCCGGTCGCGACGGTCGCGACGGCATCGCTTTGCAGCAACCGTCTCGCCGCACTCCACCAGTCGTCCCAACTCGTCTTCGCAACCACGTAGCTCGCGGCCCGCAGGTCATTTTTCGTTTCGCTCAGGACCACGCTGAACACGAAGGCCTCACGCTCGTCCTTGAGTGTCGACACACGCCCCACGCCGTCGGGAAACGCGGCGCGGCGCTTCTGGAACTCATCGGGCGTCAATCGGTCGATCGAAGGGGCCGCCGTGGCTTTCTCACCGACTTCGAACTCGACCACCGAACGGTTCGCGTGATCGGTCTTCGGACTGCGTGCCCCGGAGGACAGTTCGCGGTGAAGCTCTTCGGCGCGGCGCCGCGCGTCGGCGTGCAGCGCCGGATCGAACGCATAGAAGTTGTGCGTCAGCCGATCGACGAGGGTGGCTCGTGCGAGGCACTCTTTGATAAGGACAGGATCGTTGCCGAGCGCGGCGTAGATCTCGACCAGCCGCTCCGGCATCTTGGTCCCGTGGGCCATGCGGACGAGCTCGCGCTGGAGCATCTCGTCCGTCACCGCGGTTTTCCAGTACACCTCAAGCGCCGCCGTCCGCTCGAGAGACTTGCGGACCTTGCCCTCGAGCACCGCGCGCGGCATCGCCGTTTCGAACGATTGCGTCGCACCGAGCTGATGCGCGTAGTAGACGCGCTCGATCGCGGCCTGCGCGTTGACGCGATCTTCAAAAGTCAGAGTGCGCTGAGCCGGCTGGCTGGCCGACACACCGGTGCAAGACAGAGCGAAGGCGAGGACGGCGGCGGATCTCATGGCGTACCCTTCTTAGAGGTATTGAAGTTGTACGCCGCCGTTGGCGGGAAGTGAAGGACTTTCGGGGCCGCAAGCGACCTTTTCTTCGCCAAAACTGCATCTGCAACAAGAATTAACAAGTTGTCCGCAGCGGATCGTATCGCCGCAATGGACCGCGTTGCGCTTTTGGGAAGTTCTATACCCGTCGCGCCAGATGGATGCCGCCGTTACAGGCCCTGTCGACGCGCTTCTTCGAGCAGCCGGCTGAGCAGCGCCCTCAGTTCGGGAAGTCTGTCCTCGACGATGGCCCAGAGTACTTTCGGGTCGACCGCGTCGTAGCCGTGGATGATGATATTGCGAAGCGCGACGACCTTTGCGGCTTCGGGGATCTGCTCGAAGATCGGCCGTTCGAGGTCGCGAATGCGGGCAAGGGCCTCGCCGAGGATCTCGAACTGCCGCTCGACGGCGGACTGGAAGTACCAATCGCCTTGATAGTCGTCGAAGGCCTTGCCTTGGGTTGCCTCGACGATCCGATCCGCCGCCTGGCTCATGTCGTAGAGCGCCGCCGCAGTCTCAGGCCGCATACAGATCCTTCGCCGAGCGTTCGGCGTGCCGTTTGAAGAAAGGGTTTCTTGCGGCGTTCCAGTCGACCACATCCACCTTTCGCCCAAGCAGCGCCTCGAGATCGAGCAGGAGCCCCATGAATTGGTCGAAGGCGTTCATACCGACGGGAGGCCCGAACTCGGCGAGGAAGTCGAAATCGCTCGACTCCGGATCCCAGTCCTCGCGAAGCGCCGAGCCGAACAGCCGAAGCCGCTTCACGGCGTACTTGCGGCAAAGCTCCTCGATCCCGTTGCGCTTCGACCTCAGGAGTTCCACGGCGTGCATGGCGCTAGTGTAACGCAGCTGTCTCCGAGTCTATTCCCAGTATGTGCAAGGACCGCGGCACCTGACCGATGACCCTTATACGGCGATCCAGCCCCCGCCCAAGACCAGGTCGCCATCGTAAAAGACGGCCGCCTGCCCTGGGGTCACGGCGCGCTGCGCTTCGTTGAAGCTCACCGTGGCGGAGCCGTCGCCACGATCGGTGATGACGGCGGCGGCTCCGGCGTGGCTCGAGCGGATCCGCACGGTGGCCGGCAGCGGACCGCCGGGGCGCTCGAACGGGATCCAACGCACGCGCTCGACGGTGCAAGCGTCGCGATAGAGACCCGCCTCGTCGCCGACGACGACGCGGGCTCGCGCGGCGTCGAGGCCGATGACGTAGAGCTTCTCCCCCGTCGCGACGCCCAGGCCGCGCCGCTGCCCGATGGTGAACTGCTCGATCCCGCCGTGCGTGGCGAGCACGCGGCCGTCGGCATCGACGATTTCTCCCGCTGTCGGCGCCGGCCCTAATCCCGCCCGCGCGAGAACGTCGCGGTAGCTTTCGCCTTCGGTGACGAAGCAGAGATCCATCGACTCGGGCTTCTCCGCGGTGGCCAGAGAGAACTCGCGCGCCAACGACCGCACGTCGTCTTTCGTCATGCCGCCCAACGGGAACTCCGCGCGGGCGCGCTGCTCGTCGGACAGGTCGAAGAGGAAGTACGACTG
>JANLXK010000202.1:0-7971 GCA_031365045.1 Gemmatimonadota bacterium
TCTTCGCCGCCTTCGCTCTGCTCCAGTCCGCCACAAGGACACCCCCCCCCGTCACCCCTCCTCGCATCGAAGCGGCGGCGCTGGTGGACGGCGAACTCAACGAGCCGGTCTGGACCCAGGCGGCACGGCTCGACGGCTTCACGCGCTATCAGCCGAGCTCCGGCGACCCGGCCGACAGCACGGTAGTGCTGGTCTGGTACTCGCCCACGGCGATCCACTTCGGCATCCGGGCGTACGAATCGCACGGGGCGCCGAACGCCACGCTTGCCAACCGCGATCACATTTTCAGCGACGACAACATCCAGCTCTTCCTCGACACCTATCACGATGGCCGCCAGGCGGTGATGATCGGGGTCAATCCGCTCGGCGTGCAGGGGGATGGCGCGCTGATCGAGATCGGGCGGACGGGGGGCGGATTCGCGGCATCGGTGACCGGCGGGCGGGAGCCGACCGACCTCGCCCCCGATTTCGTCTTCCAGTCGAAGGGGCACGTGACCCCGTGGGGATATCAGGTCGAGATCCGGGTCCCCTTCAAGAGCCTCCGTTACCAATCGGCCGAGTTGCAGCAGTGGGGGTTCCAGGTCGTCCGCGAGATCCAGCACGCCGCCGAGGAAGACACCTGGACCCCGGCGCGGCGTGACGCCGCTTCGTTCCTCGGACAGTCGGGGACCCTGACCGGGCTGACCGGGATGCGCCGTGGTCTCGTGATCGACGTGACGCCGGAGCTCACCGATCGATGGGACGGCGCCCCCGGGGCCAACGGCTGGGAGTACGCCGCCGACGATGTGCGGCTCGGCGGGACGGTCCGCTGGGGCGTGACCGAGAACCTCACCCTGAATGGCACCATCCACCCCGACTTCTCCCAGGTGGAGGCCGACGCCAGCCAGATCCAGTTCGATCCGCGCGTGGCACTCTTTTTCGCCGAGCGTCGCCCCTTCTTCCTCGACGGGCTCGAACTGTTCAATACCCCGAACAACCTCATCTACACCCGCTCGCTGGTGCAGCCCGACGCCGCGGTGAAGCTCACCGGCAAGGCGGCCAACACCAACATCGGCATCATCGCGGGGCTCGATGGGGAGGATTACTCGCTCGGCGGCTCGGACCAGCCGCGGGTGCTGATGACGCGGCTCCAGCGCGACATGGGACGGTCGTCGCGCGTCGGCCTCGTCTACACCGACCGTACCGAGGACGCCGGCAGCAACCGGGTGCTCGGGGTCGACGGCCGCTACGTCTTCGGCGGGGTGTACGCCGCGCAGTTCCAGCTGGCCGGGAGCCGGACCGACGATGGCGCCGGCGTGACGACCGCCCCGCTCTGGTCGTCGCGCTTCGTGCGGAGCGGCCGTCACGTCGGGTTCCGCACCAGCTTCGGCGGCATCAGCGACAAGTTCGAGACCCGGAGCGGCTTCATCGGCCGGTCCGGCATCGTCGACTGGACCATCAATCCCAACTACACCTGGGACTTCCCCCGCACCGGCCTGCTGCAGCGCCTGACCGCTGACGTGCTGCTCGACGGCACCTGGGAGTACCAGCACTTCGTCCACGGGACCGGGATCCAGGACCGCAAACTGCACCTCAACAGCACCGCGCTCCTTCGCGGGGGGTGGACCGTCGCCGGCGGATGGTTCGTCGAGACCTTCGGCTATGACGAGGGATTGTACAGTCGTTTCCGGGTCGTGGGCGACACCGGCGCCGGGACCATCGACACGATGGCGTACATCGGGACCGCGACGATCCCGAACAGCGAGTGGTTCGTGCAGGTGAGCACACCTCAGTACCGGCACTTCAATGCCTCCGGCTTCGCGCTCTATGGCCACGACGAGAACTTCTACGAATGGAGCTCCGCCTGGCTCTGGGTCGGGCAGCTGGACATCGACTGGCGTCCCACCGACCAGATCCGCCTCGGCGCCACCTACAACTGGCAGACGGTCGACCGCCGGTCGGACGGGAGCACCGTCAACATCACGCAGATCCCCCGGGTGACGTTGGAGTACCAGGTGGCACGTCCCCTCTTCGTCCGCCTGATCGGTGAGTACGCCCGGAGCGAGACCGACTCCCTCCGGGACGACTCCCGCACCGGGCTGCCGGTCTACTATCTGGTCGACTCGACCGCGGCAGGCCGGGTCATTGCTCGGGCAGGCGCGCGGACGCGGAACAATGTGCGTGTCGACGCACTCCTTTCGTACCGTCCCACGCCGGGCACCGTGCTCTTCCTGGGATATGGCAGCTCCTACGTCGCCCAGGACGCTTACAAGTTCACCGGCCTGCAGCGGACCCGGGACGCGTTCTTCGTCAAGCTGTCGTACCTGTTCCGGGTTTAGGGGACGCACTAGCAGAGTCGAGAGTCCAGAGTCGAGAGTTGAGAGTTAGGAGTCGAGAGTTAGGAGGGGTGCAAACCAGACAACGGCTCTGGGATGCACCCCTCCTAACTCCTAACTCCTAACTCTCAACTCCTGACTCTCGACTCTGTGCTTTCACGACTTCTCGGCGATCACCCGATCCGCCGAGTACGCGCCACTCCCCTTCCAGATGATCAGCAGCGCCATCGCGATGGCAAGGATGTGGAACTCGTACCCTTCACCCCGTCCGGCGGAGAGGTTCCAGTTCATGAAGAACCCGACCTTGCTGTGTATCAGGGTCACCGCGACGACCATGTTGCAGAGGATCCCGAACGCGGCCACCCGCCCCAGGAGCCCGGTGATGAGCCCGAGCGAGCCGAGGAACTCGGCCAGAATGGCGAGCGCGGCGAACACCACCGGGAACCCCATCTGGGTGGTGAAGAATCCCATCGTGCCGGTCCAGCCGTAGCCACCGAACCAGCCGAGCATCTTCTGGACGCCGTGGGGGAACATCACGACGCCGAGCGCGATGCGGATCAGCGCGAGGCCGGCGTCATTGTTGGTCGAGAACAACTTCTTCATATAGCGCTCCAGGGTATGGTCAGAGATCGGATGCCGGAACGGCGAGTCCACTGCGCACGAGGTCGAGCAGGCGGACGAGCGTGCGCTGCTCGGCCGGGGAAAGCTGGGTGACGACCGCCCGCTCGGCGGCGTCGACGGGGGCGTCGAGCTTCTTGAGGAGCGCGAGTCCCGCGGGCGTGATCCGGCAGGTGACCTGGCGCCGGTCGTCGGCGTCGCGGTCGCGGCTCACCAGGTCGGCGGCCTCGAGCCGGTCGATGAGCCGGGTGATCCCGGGGGAGAGGTCCACCAGCCGGTCACGGATGGCGAGGGTCGGGAGCCCATCGGCACCCGCCCCCCGGAGGATCCGGAGCACGTTGTACTGCGCGGGCGTGAGCTCCGCCGCATCGATCACAGCGCTGAGGTGGCGTTCGGCCACTGCGGCCGTGCGGAGCAGGGTGACCACCGTTTCGTGGCCCGTGGACTGGAAGGGCCGGGTCTGGTGGATCTCGAGGGCAACGGAACGGGGTCGGAGTGCCATGGACATAGTTTATCCGTGAATGATTGATATGTCAAGTACATTCCCCTCTCCGGTGCCGGGGGCCGCATTACTTTGGAAGCGATGCCCCGCCCCCCGGAGCTGACTCCCCGATGACCGACCCGACCACGGCCCCCGCTCCGGGGGAGGGGGCGGGGGCCCCCGCCCAGGCGGGGCAGCAGGTCCTGTCCCGCGACCTCTCGACCTTCCTGGTCGAGTTCTCGATCGCGCTGCACAAGAACCAGATGTACCCGCCGGGCCACCCGCACCTCAACACCGCCCTCGTCGGCTTCAACGACCGGATCCACGCCCTCCTCGCCACCCGCCCGTCGATCAGCATCGGTGTGGCGCGGAAACAGCTCGTCATCGAGGGGGTGGCCACCGATCCGGAGAACCCGCTCCTCCGCGAACTCGCCCTCAAGCTCCACCGGCACCAGCTCGGCGCCGTGAAGTTCATGCCGGCGGTGCAGGACTTCGAGGTGGCGGAGTTCCTCGCTCAGCTGGTCCAGGACCCCTACCTCTCCACCGAGCCGCTCGGGCGCCCCGCGTCGGGCAACCTCCGGCGCTGGGAGAACATCTGGCTCTTCCCGCTCGCCTACGATCAGCTCGAACTGATCGAAGGGAGCGAGGAGGACGGCGCCGCGCTCGGCCCTGCCGACCGCGGGCGCGGCGGCCAGCTCTGGGTCGGGCTCGCCTCCGCCGCGCTCGCCAGCGACGGCGAAAAGGCCCACCCGGCACCCGCCTCGGCCGATCCGAGCGAGGTGGCCAGGGCGATCGACGAGCACCACGGCGAGAAGACCTACGACCAGGTGATCGTCGGCTACATGCTCCAGATCGCCGACGAACTCAAGACCAACCCGAACCCCGAAGGGAGCGCACTCAACCGCCGGGTGTCGCGGCTGGTCAATTCGCTCCGGCCCGAGACCCTGAAGCGGCTCCTCGAGATGGGGGGCGACACCCACCAGCGCTCCCGTTTCGTGCTCGACGCCACGCAGGGAATGGCGATCGACGCGGTGATGGAGCTGGTGAAGGCTGCCGCGGAAGCGGGCTCGCAGAACATGTCGAACTCCCTGGTGCGGCTGCTCAACAAACTGGCGGTGCACGCCGAGGTGGGGGTGCCCGAGACGCGGGAGGGGGCCAACCGGGAACTGCGCGAGCACGTGCGCAAACTCGTGACCGGGTGGGACCTCGACGACCCCAACCCCAATTCCTACACCGATATCCTCGAGGGGATGTCGCGTGCCCGCCCCGAACGCGCGGCCCGCGCGGGCGACCACGAGGCCGAGCCGGAGCGGCTGGTCCAGATGGCGGTGGAAGTCGACGCCTTGGGGGAGACGGTCATCACGGCGGTCGACAAGCTGGTGAAGACCGGGAAGATGGGTGCGGCCCTCGACATCCTCGAGAAGGCCCCGCGGCGGAACGAGGCGACGATGACGCTGCTCGACTATCTGGTGAGTCCCGAGCGTCTCAAGACACTCCTTGCCGACGAGTCCGCCATCGATTTCGACCTGGTGGACCGGGTGTCGCGCCGGCTTGGGTCGCTCGCGGCCGAACCGCTCCTCGACGCCTACGCGGCGGCCGAGCAGCGCAACGTACGGCGCAAGCTGCACGACCGGGTGTCCGTCATCGGCGCCGGGATCGGCGACCACGTGGTGGCGCGCCTCACGGGCACCCCCTGGTACGTGCAGCGCAACATGCTCACCCTCCTTGCGTCGATGCCGGCCTGGCCTGACGGCTTCTCCCCCGAGGCGTGGGCGCGGCACGAAGACCCGCGGGTGCGGCGCGAGGCGTACCGGCTCCTCTTCCGGCTGCCGGACAAGCGCTCCTCCGCGCTCACCGCGGCGCTGGCCGATCCGGACGAAGGGATCGAGCGGCTCGCTCTCGCGGTCGCGACGGAGGGGTGCCCCCCCGCGATGGGGGCCCGGCTCGAGGGCGTGGCCGCCGATCCGACCCGCTCGCCCGAGATGCGGGCCCTCGCGATCCGCGCGGTGGGCGGACTCCGGCGCCCCGACACCCTGCCGATCCTGCTCGAAGCGTCCCAGGTGAAGGGCGGATTCCTCCGCCGCGCTCGGCTGCACGAGAAGGGACCCGAGCTTTTGGCCGCGCTCGGCGTGCTGGCGCAGTACTGGGCCGAGGACGACGAGGCCGCGGTGTCGCTGGCGCTCGCCGCCAAGTCGGACGACCCGCAGATCCGTGCCGCGATCCGGCGCCGGGGAGGGAAGGGATGAGCGCCGACGCGGTCAAATTCCTCCACTCGATGGCGCAGGCCATCAGCACGATGGCGCTCTATCGCGACGGCCACCCGGCGCGCGAGCGGACCGTCGACCAGTCGTTCGACCTCCTGCAGCGCCTCCGCCAGGCCGACCCGACGCCGGTCTTCTCCTTCCTCGGCGGCGAGGTGATCTACGAGGGGCGCGGGCTGCAGGAGCTCAAGGACTGGGACTGGGCCGGACGGCTCGCCGATGCCGGGGTGGAACGGCTGGAGATGTCGATGGGGGTGATGCGGGAGGAGTACGAGGAGTTCCTCGAGATGGTCCTCTCCCGCGTGGCGATCGCCTCGATCGACACTTCCCAGCCGGTCGATACCTCGCTGGCGCGCCCCGAGAAGCGCTCGAGCATCCGGTTCGGCTCCATCGGCGTCCGCGGGATCGGCACCGAACAGCGCGTCGACCAGCCGGCCACCGCCACCATCGGGTACAACCTGCAGGAAGAGGCCGACGCGGTGCGCTGGATGCACCAGGAGGTGCAGGACACGGCGATGCTCCCGCTGATGGAGGCGGAGGCCGTGGTGCGCTCGCTCTCGGTGGCGATGCATTCCGACAGCCAGATGATCATCCCGCTCCTGCAGCTGAAGGAGTTCGACCAGTACACCACGACGCACTCGACGAATGTCGCGGTGCTCGCGATGGCGCTGGCGGAATACCTGGAGCTGGGGGCCAAGGACGTCCGCAACTACGGCGTGGCCGGACTGCTCCACGACCTCGGCAAGGTGCGGGTACCGAAAGACATCCTGGTGAAGCCGGGCAAGCTCACCGAGCAGGAGCGGGACGTGATGCGGCTCCACCCCGAGGACGGGGCGCGGATCATCCTGCAGCGCGAATCGCGGCTCGACCTCGCCGCCACGGTGGCGTACGAGCACCACATCGTGCTCAACGGCACCGGCTATCCCCACCTGCACTACCCGCGCAACTGCCACCACGCGAGCCACCTGGTCCACATCTGCGACTTCTACGATGCGCTCCGCACCAACCGCCCCTATCGCGGGGCGTGGGAGTCGGAGAAGGTGCTGACCTACATCGAGAACGGCATCGGGCGGGAGTTCGAGGAGACGGCGGCGCGCGCCTTCGTGGCGATGATGCAGAAATGGGGCTCCCGGAGCGTCACCGTGGACGACAAGACCGACATCGTCGCACCGCGCGCGCGCGGGTCGGTGCCGGTCGTGGCGGTGGAGACTGCGGCGCCGGTGGTGGAGCCCCCGCCGGCCGCACCGCCGGCGTAGCAGCAGCAGCTCACTGAGCAGCACGGGGTCATCCTGAGGGGGCGAACGCTCCCGAAGGATCTCGCGTACCTTTGCCCCGTCGCGCTGCGAATTGGGTGACGGTCCTTGCGGTCGTGTCACCCAACTTGGGAGATGTCCAGGCAATATCACGTCTACATCATGGGGTCGATCAGCGGCGTCCTCTATGTCGGGAGCACGTCCGATCTCCATCGTCGCGTCTGGCAGCACAGGGTCGATCAGTACAAGGGATTTTCAGGACGGTACCGTGTCGACCGCCTGCTCTACTTTGAGGAGCATGCCTCTCCCAGCGAGATGGTCCGTCGTGAGCGCCAGCTCAAAGGCTGGGTCAGGCGCAAAAAGCTAGGGCTCATCGAAGCTGGAAATGCAGGTCGGCGCGATCTTTCGGAGGGGTGGTTCGACGAAGGTCCAGGCGAAGGTCCGCGGGGACCGGGCGGAGGCAAGTAGATCCTTCGGGGGCTTTCTCGCCCCCTCAGGATGACATCGGAGCTAGCCCCGCCCCTACCGTTCAATAAAGACACCTTCATAGTGCTTTCAGAAGGACTTCTTCATCTAAATCACATCTTCCCCGTCCGTCGCTTCCGGGCCGCCCGCGGAGCGAGGGCCGGGCGCCGTTTCTTGGCGAGGTCGGCCAGGGTGGTCTGGAGGAAGAAGGCTTGGACCTGGGCGGAGACCGCCTTCCAGGTGGCGTGCGCGGCGCAGGCGTGGGCCTCGGAGCATTCTCCCTGTCCCATCAGGCAGACGGGACGGTTGCCCAGCCGGTCGAAGGGATCGACCACGTCGAAGAGGGTGATGTCGGCGGCGGCGCGACCGAGCATGAAGCCGCCCCCCTTGCCCCGCGCGGAAGCGATCACGCCGGTCCGGGAGAGGGTGTGGAGGGTCTTGGAGAGGTAGTTCTGCGGGATGTCGAGCTCGTCGGCCAGCTCGCCCACCCGCGCAGGCTGGCCCGGCGTCCGCTCGGCGAGCAGGACCAGGGCACGGAGGGCGTACTCGGCGGTCTGTGAGAGCATGGGGATCCCGGG
>JANLXK010000238.1:0-2743 GCA_031365045.1 Gemmatimonadota bacterium
CGGGAGCTCGAGCGCCTGCTCGGCGCCGGCGGCGTCGACGTACTTGAGCGTGTACGTGGGCCACGGATCCTCGACCGCGGGATTTCCCTCGAGCGACAGCTGGTCGGCGTAGGTCGGGCCGGCGTCGGGGTCGAAGGTGAGGAAGGGGAAGGCGCGGCTCTCGAGCGCGAGCCGGGCCGCGTGCTGCGCCCAGTCGTCGGCGAGGCCGTGCTCCACGGGACAGGGGGTATAGACGTTGATCAATACGGGCCGCCGCTTGTGCAGCCCCTTGAGCACGCCGCTGATCAGGTGGCTCGCGGCGGCCTGCGAGGTCTGGTGCACGTAGACGCCGCGGTGCGCGATGGCCAGGAGGGCGAGCTCCTTGCGGACCTCGGTCTTCCCATGCTGCGCCTTCCCGAAGCCCGACATGTCGGCCACCTGGCCGGTGAAGCCGGAGGTGCAGGCCTGGCCGCCGGTGTTGGAATAGACCTGGGTGTCGAGCACCACCACGCGGATCGGTTTCCCCGACGCAAGCAGGCGCGAGAGATTCTGGAACCCGATATCGAGCATCGCGCCATCACCACCCATCGCGAGGATCGGGGGGCAGAGGGCGAACTCGTCATCGGTGAAGCCGGCCCAGGTGAGGGCGGCGAGCACCGGCTCGTCCACCGTCGCTTCGTAGGTCCCCGCGCGGAGCCGCTCGGCGCGGCGCACGACCGCGATGTCGTCGGCCATCTTCCGCATGTGGGCCTCGAACAGCCCGATGGCGATCGATGGGGAATCCTGGAAGAGATGGTTGACCCAGGGGAAGGGATACGGGTTGTACGGGTAGGTGCTGGCCCACACCGAGGAACAGCCGGTGCTGTTGGCCATGCCGAGGGGAGCGCGGCCGGTGCCGCTCGGCCCCGCCTCATAGCGCCACTTGAGGTCGCGCAGTTCGGCGAGGGTGCGGTTGAGCCGGGCGAGACGGTCCTTCGTTTCGAGGAAGACGCCGCTGGCGACGAGCCGTCCGACCTCCTCCTCGAGCGCCGTGATGAGCGACTCCAGGAGCGCCACGTGCTTGGTCACCCGTGGCTGCATCGACGCGAAGATGGAGGAGACGATCAGGTGCACGGCGGTCTTCTCACCGCACCCCATGCACGCGCCGTCGCCGCCGACCATCGCGCGGTAGGTGGCCTTCTTCAGGAGCAGGGAGGAGAGCACCCCGATCCCTTCGTCGACGTCGGAGACGTTCACGAACCGGTCGTCGGTATCCGGGAGCTTCTGCCAGGTGGCCCAGTTGCGGCGGAGTCGCGCGAGGGCGGCGTCATCCTGCTTCACGGTCACCAGGGCACCGTCGGGACAGACCGCGACGCAGAGATTGCACCCCTTGCAGGCCTCGGGGTTCACCGTGACCGAGAGGAGGCCGCCGGTCCCCTTCTGTTTCCCTTCGACCGCGTCGAAGAAGGGCCGGGTCTTCGCCAGCGGGAACTCGGCCAGCCGCGCCTGCACCTTCGCCACCAGGCCATCGGTTACCGTGCGCCGCTCGGCGTCCCATCCCATCTTGTCGGCCACCGTGCCATAGGCGCGGGCGAACGCCTCGGGGACGGCGAGTGTGCCTTCCCGGGCGAGGAGCTTCTGGGCCTCGCGCCCCCACGGCTTGAGCAGGGGGCGGAGCGGATCGAAGGCGCTGTCGTCCAGGGCGGCCACCACTGCGCCGAGCACCTCGTCCGGCGCGTTGACCAGGCCCGGGATCGCCGAGTCGGGGCACTGGGTCCAGCATTGGGCGCAGCCGGTGCAATTGGCCGCAATGAAGTCGGGGACCTCCATCCGGACCCCGCTCATGTCGCGGACGGTGCCGGTGGCGGCGGGGATGGCGCTGATCGCCGCGAAGGGATCGGCGATCCCGTCCTGACCCAGCGCGCAGAGGGAGCAGACCTGCTCCCAGAACCGTCCGGGGTTGGCGATCCCCGGGACCGCGTCGATCACGTCGAGCGAGGTCGGGATCCGCGGCACGGCCGCGACGGGGTCGGTCCCTTCGACCTCGCTCGTCGGCACGGCGAAGACTTCGTCGAATCCGCGGCGGATGACGCGGAGGTTGTCCTCGACCACCGAACCGCCCCGGTGGCCGAACTTCTTGGTGAACTGGGCGCGGAAACCGTCGAAGAGACGCGTTTCGGTGATCTCCTCTTGCTGCAGCAGCGGGGAGGTGTTGAAGAAGGCGCCAAGGAAGGCGGCCCCCTGCATCCGGTACCGGAGCTCGATGTCGGCGGCCTCCGCCCGTGCGATCGCGAAGGCGTCGAGCACGAAGACCCGGATCTTCCGCGTCCGGATGGAGGCCCGGGCGCGCGCGGGGAGGGTGCACCAGAACGCCTCGGGCGAGAGGTCGCTCTGGATCACGAACACGCCGCCGTCCGCGAGGCCGGCAAGGGGATCGCTGTGGCGGAAGACGTTGGGGTCGGGAGAGAGCACGACGTTGACGTGCTTGAGCTCGCAGTTGAGCCGGATCGGCTCGTGCGCCAGCACGGCGTAGAAGGTCGTCGGCTGGCCCTTCTTCTCGGAGCCGTATTTCGGGTTGGCCTTGATGCACATCCCGAAGAGCTCGAAGGCGGTCATCGCGAGGTTCTTCCCCATCGTGATGGCGCCCCACCCGCCCACGGAGTGGATCCGCACCGCGGTGGAGCCCTCGGGCAGGAGATCGACCTCCCCCGCCGAGCGGAGCGAGAGCTCCCCCAGGGCGGGGTAGCTGTCGAGCATCTTCTCCTGCCAGATCTGGAGCTTCGGC
>JANLXK010000270.1:0-7343 GCA_031365045.1 Gemmatimonadota bacterium
GAACGTCGTTCTGGGCTCCCCTCCCCCGGCAGGGGGAGGGGTCGGGGGAGGGGCTGGAGGGGCACACTATATTTCCCGCCCATGAAGACCATCCTCCCCATCGCCCACCAATCCGCGCTTCCGCTCGACACGCTTCTCCTCAAAGAGGCGCCCTCGACCGAAGCGATCGAGATGGACGTCGTCTTCGTCGGGGCCGGTCCCGCGGGGCTGGCCGGCGCGATCGAGCTGACCCGGCTGGCCAAGGCCGATCCCTCCTTGGGCGACCTTCAGATCGCCGTGCTCGAGAAGGCGGAGTCGCTGGGGGAGCACAACCTCTCCGGTGCGGTCATCAACCCCCGCGCCTTCCGTGAGCTTTTCCCGGAGCTCAAGGACGAGGAGTTCCCCTTCCAGCAGCGGGTCGACAGCGAAGCGGTCTATTTCATGACCGAGTCGAAGGCGATCCGGACGCCGACCCCGCCCACGATGCACAACACGGGGAACTACAGTGCCTCCATCTGCGAGGTGACCCGTTGGCTCGGCGCCAAGGCGGAAGAGGCGGGGGTCAACCTCTTCACCGGCTTCCCGGTCGATGCCCTTTTCGTCGAGGGGAACGCCGTGAAAGGGGTACGCACGACGCCGAGCGGGCTCGATCGCGATGGCGTGACGCACCGGGGCGACTATCAGGAGCCGACCGACCTCACCGCCAAAGTCACCGTCCTCTCCGAAGGGACCCGCGGCACCCTGGGCCAGGCGTGGCGTGAGTGGCAGGGGGTCACCAGCGAGAACCCCCAGATCTTCGCCCTCGGCGTGAAGGAGGTCTGGCAAGTCACCCAGCCGCTCGACCGGGTCATCCACACGCTCGGCTATCCGCTCCCGCTCGATTGCTTCGGCGGCACCTTTTTGTATCCGCAGGGGAAGGACAAGGTCGCCATCGGGGTCGTGGCGGGGCTCGACGACAAGGACGCGCGGCTCGATGTTCACGTCCTGCTCCAGAAGCTCAAGCTCCACCCGATGGTACGGGAGATCCTCGAGGGCGGGACACTGCTGGAGTGGGGGGCCAAGACCATCCCCGAAGGAGGGTGGTATGCTCTCCCGAACCGACGCTCGGGCGACGGACTCGTGATGGTGGGGGACACCGTCGGCTACGTCGACGTCCCGTCGCTCAAGGGGATCCACTACGCGATGCAGTCGGGCATCTACGCTGCGCGCGCGATCTTCGCCGCGCTCAAGGCGAAAGACACCTCGGCCAAGGCGCTCACGGCGTACGACGCGATGGTGAACGGGAGCTACATCAAGAGCGACATGTACGCGACGCGGAACATGCGGCTCGCTTTCAAGAACGGGTTCTTCGTCGGCGCCGCGAAGGCGGGACTGATGACCTTGACCGGCGGGCGCTTTCCGGGCGGGCGGATCGCGATGCACGCCGACGCCGAGGCGCCGCGCACGCTCGGAGGGGTAGGCGTCCCGCCTGCCACATTCGTTCCCGACAACGTTCTCACCTTCGGCAAGCTCGACGCGGTCTTCAAGTCGGGGAACGCCACGCGCGACACGATCCCCTCGCATCTCACCGTGGGGAAGGACGTGACCGGGGAGGTGGCCGAGTTCTATGCGGCGGTCTGTCCGGCGGGGGTGTACGAGCGGGAAGGGGACACCCTTCGTGTGAACGCCCCGAACTGCGTCGACTGCAAGGCGACGGACGTCGTGGGACCGCGCTGGAAGCCCCGCGAAGGTGGTTCCGGGCCGAAGTACCGCCTAATGTAGCTCCCGACTTCAGTCGGTAATTGACCGGCGTGAGACATTGCGCCTCGCAATGAAGTCTTGCAGATTCACTCACCCCGGACGCCAGATCCACCAGCGTTCCGGGGTTCCCTCATATCCCCCTGAGGCTGATGACGCACCCTGCGGGCGCCCCGAGCGTCAACGCCCTCCCGTCGCGGTGGTCGTGGCTCTGGGCCGAGCCCGACGTCGTGTTGCTGGATGCCAGCGCCGAGGGCGAGCGGCTCTCCGGCCGCATTCGGATCCTGGTCGCCATGCTGGTGGCCGGGATCGCGCTGCTCGACGTCCTGACGCGGAAGACCCCGGGCGAGAGCCTGGGGTGGGCGGTGTTCGCGATCGTCGGTCTGGCTGGGGCGTTGGGGCTCTATGCGCTCATCGCCAGGGGATTCTATCGTCCTTGGCTCGGCATCGTCACCAGCTCGCTCGACGTGTCGGTGGTCTCGCTGGGGCTGGTCTCCTTCCTGGTGGCCGGCCAGCCCGAGCTGGCCGTCAACAGCAAGGTGGTCTACGACGCGTATTTCCTCGCGCTGGCGGCGACCTGTCTGCGGTACGAGCCCCGGATCTGCGTCTGGTCGGGGACCCTCGCCGTGCTCGAATACCTGGGCGTGGTGAGCTACGCGGCGAATCACTGGGACCTGAACACCCCCCAGACCGGTATGCTGGCGTACGGTCCGTTCAGCTGGCATTCGCAGATCGCGCGCGCGCTGATCCTGATCGGGTTCTCCCTCCTCGCCGCCGTGATCGTCTACCGCTCCCGACAGCTGCACAAGCTCTCTACCAGCGACTTCCTCACCGGGCTCCACAATCGCGGGTACTTCGACGAGCGGGTGCGCGAAGAGGTGATCCGCGCGCGCCGTCACCACCATCCCCTGGCGATCGGTATGGTGGACGTCGACAAGTTCAAGAAATTCAACGACACCTACGGGCACAGCGCCGGCGACCTCGCGCTGCAGACCATCTCCCGCACGCTCCAGGATAACCTGCGGCTCACCGATGTCATTGCCCGCTACGGCGGCGAGGAGTTCGTCATCATCATGCCCGAGACCGGGGCCGACGGTGCGGTCCGGAAGCTCGAACAGATCCGCGAGATCGTGGCCGAGATGACGCTCGAGCTCCCGCGACGCACGCTCCGCGGGGTGCTCACCTTCAGCGCCGGCGTCGCGTCCCTTCCCGAGGACGGGGAAGAGGTCGACGCCCTCATCGCCCGCGCCGACGCCCGTCTCTTCGCGGCCAAGCAGGCGGGACGGAACAAGGTGGTGGGCCCGCACGATCACTCCGGGCTCCGCGCGAGCCAGGAGCTGAAGATCGTCACAACGGGGATGGCCAAGCCGGAAGGGGTGTGAACTGAGCGCCTAGCACCTAGCGCCTAGCGAGAGTAGGAGACCCTCCGACCTTTGCATTCAAGATCGGAGGGTAAATCGTTCTCGCTAGGCGCTAGGCGCTAGGCGCTGGGCGCTACGCTCTTCCCACCTGCGCCCGCCCCTTCTGCACGTCCACCAGCATCAGCATCCCGCCGCCGACGATGAAGAAAAGGATCACGGCCAGGATCGCGGTGCGGCTCGAGCCGGTGATCCCGATGGCGATCGAGAAGGCCCATGGCCCCAGGATCCCGGCGAACTTCTCGAACACGCTCCAGAGTCCGAAGAACTCCCCCGATCGTTCGGTGGGGATCAAGTTGGCGAAGAGCGAACGCGAGAGCGCCTGCGTCCCCCCCTGGACCATCCCGACCAGCACCGCGAGCACCAGGAAGTCGCGCGCGGTGGCCATCCGGTAGCCGAGGAAGGAGATCACGCCGTAGGCGGCGAGCCCGAGCAGGATGGCCCGCTTGGCGCCGATCCGGTCGGCCAGCCATCCGAACGCGAAGGCGAAGGGGATCCCGATGAACTGCACCAGCAGGATCGCCGGGATCATATCGGCGGGGCCGAGGCCGATCTCGGCGCCGTACGCGGTGGCCATCCGGATGATGGTCGAGATCCCATCGTTGTAGATCAGGAACGCCCCCAGCATCAGGAAGGCCTGGGGGTGGGAGCGGAGCGCGCGGTAGGTGGCGGCGAGCTCGCGGAACGCCCCCGAGAGGATCCGGAGTCCCTTTTCCCCGCGGTCCTTCACTGGCACCTCGGGCACGCCCCGCAGAGTAAAGATCGAAAAGAAGAGCCACCACGCCGCCACCGCGATGAACCCGATGCGGGTGGGGAGGGTCTGCTGGTCGAACGTCAGCCCGGCGCCGGACGGGAGGCCGAAGAGCGCCGGCTTGAGGATCAGCACGACGTTGAACGCCAGCAGCATGCCGCCGCCGAGGTAGCCAAAAGCGTAGCCGGCGCTCGAGACCCGGTCCACCTCTTCCGGGGAGGCAAGGTGGGGGAGCATCGCCTCGTAGAAGACGAAGCTGCAGGTGGCGCCGACGAGTGAGAGCACGAACGTCATCGAGGCGAGCGCGAGCTCCCCCTGATGCACGAAGTACATCGCCGCCGTGCCGCCGACGCCGATGATCATGAAGAACGCGAGCCCCAGCTTCTTCACCGGGGCCCGGTCGGCGATGGCGCCGAGGAGGGGCGAGACGATCGCGATGGCGACCAGCGTCCAGGTGTTGAGATTGGCCCACGTCCTGGTGGCCGCGGAGCCGGTGTGGCCCGCGGAGGCGGCGATGCTGGTGTAGAAGATGGGGAAGACCGCGGTCATCACCACGGCCTGCATCGCGGAAGCGGCCCAGTCGTACATCGCCCAGGCGCGGAGTTCGGGGCGGTGAAGCCCGAGGGACTCGAGGAGGGGGCGCTTGGGGGCCATGGCTTCAACCTAAGCCGGCATCGTCGACCGCGCACCAGCCTTCGCTGCGCTCAGGCCAGGCTCCGACACGGAGGTAGATCGGGTGTTTCGTGCCGGAGCCTGCCCCGAGCGGAGCGAGGGGTGGTGCGCAGTTACTCTGCGTTCGCCTGCTTGGGGGCCTTCCACAAGGAGAGCAGGATCGCGCCGAGGAGGATCCCGGCGATCACCACCAGCGAGACCCAGGTGGGCGGGTGCACCCACCCGCTCGCGATCATCTTGATGCCGACGAAGATCAGGATCAGCGCCACGCCCGGCTTCAGGAAAGTAAACTTGTCCATCACCCCCGCCAGCAGGAAGAAGAGCGCGCGGAGCCCCAGGATCGCGAAGATATTGGAGCTATAGACGATGAATGGATCGCGCGTGATGCCGTAGACCGCCGGGATGGAATCGATGGCGAAGACCAGGTCGGTCCACTCCACCATCAGCAGCACCACGAGGAGCGGGGTGGCCATCACTTTCCCGCTCACGGTGCGGACGAGGAACTTGTCCTCCTCGTACCCCTGGGTGACCGGCATGATCCGGCGGAGCAGCTTGAGCAGCGGGTTGTGCTCCGGGTGGATCTCCTCGTCCACGCTCCGGAACATCCGCGCCCCGGTCCAGACCAAGATCACCCCGAAGACGTAGATGATCCACTCGAACCGCTGCAGCAGCACCGAGCCGGCCACGATCATGATCGCGCGCATCACGATCGCCCCGATGATCCCCCAGTGCAGCACCTTGGTGCGGAGCGCCGGGGGCACGGCGAAGTACTGGAACAACAGGATGAAGACGAAGAGGTTGTCGACGCTGAGCGAGAGCTCGAGGAGATAGCCCGTGTAATACTCCAGCATCGCCGCGCTTCCCTCGCGATAGAGCAGGAAGAGCCCGAAGAAGCCGGCGAGCGCGACGAGCCCGCTCGTCCACCAGATCGACTCCTTGAGGGAGGGGACGTGGGCGCGGCGGTTCAGGACGAAGAGGTCAAGGATGAGGAGCACCAGGATGACTCCGGTGAACCCGATCCAGATCTCGAGAGAATGATGTCGCATCTTCCCCGTGGGATTACGACGAAGGGCGAGCCTTCGTCCGCGCCGATTGGCGCTCGACGAAGGTCTCGCCCTGAAGCTCCTGCTTCCCGGCCGACCGTGCCCCTCGCGGGACAGTGTTGACGATCGGCGCGCCCGGCAGAGGGCCGGGTAGGCTACTCCCCTTCGCCGTCAAAGATAGTGGCAGGTGAAGGAAGTTGGGAGTTGGGAGTCGGGAGGGGTGCCTCGGTGCGGACCAGCTGAGTGAGCGTCGACCTGTCCCACGCAGCCCTTCGAACTCCCAACTCCAACCTCCTAGAAGCCCGGCCCTTCTTGGTGCAGCGGCTGGTGCAGCGGCAGCGCCTGCACGACCGCCCCGGCCGGTGTCTCATGCTGTCCTTCCGGGATCACCAGCAGGGCGTTGGCCTTCACCATCGACGTCAGGATCCCCGACCCCTGCGGGCCGGTGAGCCGCACCTCGGCGCCGTTCGGCCCTTCGGTCACCACGCCGCGCAGGAAGTGCTGCAGCTTCGGTCCCAGGGTGAACTTCTCCGCCACCCGCACCGGGACGCTCCGGCGGAAGGGCAGGGCATGGCCCGCCATCTTCCGGATCGCCGGCCGGACGAAGAGCTCGAAGGTCACCATCGTGCTCACCGGGTTCCCCGGCAGCCCCACCCACGGGATCCCCCGCAGCACCCCGAACCCCACCGGTGCCCCCGGCCGCATCCGCAGCTTCCAGAACCTGATCTCGGCCCCCAGCGCCTCGAGCACCGGTTTCACGAAGTCGTGCTCGCCCACGCTGATCCCCGCGCTCGTCACCAGCAGGTCGCAGTCGCTCGCCCGTTCGAAATGTTCCCGCATACTGTCGGCATTGTCCGCCGCGATCCCCAAGTTCACCGGCTCGCCGCCGGCGAGTTTCACCAGCGCCACGAGCGTGTGCGTGTTGGAGCTCGCCACCTTCCGCCCGCTCAGGATCTCCTCCGGGCGGTCCACATCCACGATCTCGTCCCCGCTTCCCAGGATCCCCACCCTCGGCCGCCGCACCACCATCGGCGCCGACACCGCGAGCGAGGCGAGCACGCCGAGCTCCGCAGGGCCGAGCAGGGAACCGGCCGGGAGGGCGAGGGCGCCGCGTGCGAGATCCTCTCCCGCACGCCGGAAATTGGCGCCGGCGTCCCGATCCCTGTGGATCGTCACGACCTCGGCACCCAGGTCGGTGTCCTCCTGCCGGATCACGCCGTCAGCCCCCGCGGGGAGCGCCGCCCCGGTGAAGATGCGGGCGCATTCATGTGGCCCGACCCTCCGGGTCGGGAAGGCGCCCGCCGGGATCTGCTCGACCACCTTGAGCCGCACCGGATGCGCGGTGCCCGCCCCTCGCACGTCCTGAGCGCGGCAGGCGTAGCCGTCCATCGCACTGTTGGTGTGGGCCGGGATGTCGAGCGGACTGCGGACGTCGTGCGCCAGGACGTGACCGAGCGCCTCGTCGAGCGGGATCCGCAATGCAGGCTGGCGCTGGACCTCGGCCAGGATGCGGAGCGCCGCCTCGCGCGCCGTGAGCGACTGCTCCATCAGGTCGCGACCACCTTGGCGCGATCCCAGATGAGTTCGACGAGGATGTTCATCCACATCGTGTCCTGGGTGTAGAGCGTGCGGCAGGGCGCGTGCACTTTCTTGTCGTCACAGAGCAGCGCCACCCACTGGTCCACGTCGGCGCCCGCGTCGTTCACCAGCGGGCCGGCGCCGACCTCCTTCCGCCAGATCTCG
>JANLXK010000364.1:0-6875 GCA_031365045.1 Gemmatimonadota bacterium
CGATTCAGCGACCGACGAGATCGATAACATCAACCTCAGCGGCTCGGATGGAGTTTCTGACGCTGCCGTTGACGGCTGGATCAGTAATTTCTTGCTCCGCGCCAGTGAGATTGCCGGCTCAAATGGGTTGGCGACGGGGGATCCGGGCGCATACAATTTCGACTCGACCGACCTCGATGGCAACAGGGCGGTGAGATGGGGTGATTTCATCGATGGGACGCTGGCCGGCGAGAGCGGCACGTATCTGATTCCCAACCGCTGATTCCCAAGGAGAAGCGATGCCGCGTCACCTGATCTCGATCCACGACCTCTCAGCCTCTGAAGTCGCGGGTCTCTTTCGTCTCGCCGCCGACGTCAAGGCCACCCCCAAGAAGTACGCCACCGCCCTGGAGCGCAAGAGCCTGGGGATGATCTTCGAGAAGTCCTCCACCCGCACCCGGGTGAGCTTCGAGGTCGGCATGGTGCAGATGGGCGGCCACGCCCTCTTCCTCTCCAGCCGCGACATCCAGCTCGGCCGCGGCGAACCGATCCGCGACACGGCGCGCGTGCTCTCCCGCTACGTCGACGGGATCATGATCCGCACCTTCGACCAGGCGGAGGTCGAGGAGCTGGCCAAGTTCGGGAGCGTCCCCGTCATCAACGGCCTCACCGACCAGCATCACCCCTGCCAGATCCTCGCCGACCTGCTCACGATGAAACAGCACGCCGGCGGCTGGGACAAGAAGATCGTGGCCTGGATCGGCGACGGGAACAACATGGCCAACAGCTGGCTCGACGCCGCCGGCCTCCTCGGCTTCGAGCTCCGGCTCGCCTGTCCCGAAGGGTACGAGCCCGACCACGACGTCTTCGAGCGGAATGCCAAGCTCACCAAGATCCTCATCACCGAGGATCCGGAAGAGGCGGCCGCCGGCGCCCACGTCATCAACACCGACGTCTTCGCCTCGATGGGCCAGGAAGGGGAAGCGGACGCCCGGATGCAGGACTTCAAGGGCTATCAGGTGGACGAAGCACTGATGGCCAAGGCCGCCAAGGACGCGATCTTCCTCCACTGCCTCCCGGCCCACCGCGGCGAGGAAGTGACGGAAGGGGTCCTCGAAGGGAAGCAGTCCCGCGTGTGGGATGAGGCCGAGAATCGCCTCCACGCGCAAAAAGCTCTGATGGCAACTCTGATGGGGTGACCCGTGACCGGTAACCGGTGACCGGGCGTTGAGGCGAGATCTCTCCCGTGTGCCCGGTCACTGGTCACTGGTCACCGGTCACCGGTCACCATTTTTCTTGGAAGCGATCATGTCCGAAACTCTCAAGCGCACCCCCTGCTACGACCGCCACGTGAAGGCCGGCGCCAAGATGGTCCCCTTCGGCGGGTGGGAGATGCCGGTGCAGTACCCGAGCGGGATCCTGGCCGAGCACAAGATGGTGCGGGAGGACTGGGGGATGTTCGACTGCTCCCATATGGGAGAGTTCGAGATCAGCGGCCCCGATCGGAACGCGCTGGCGCAGCGGCTCCTGACCAACGACGTCGGCGCGCTCAAGCCATGGGAGGTGCAGTACTCGGTCCTGCTCAACGAAGGGGGCACGATCGTCGACGACTGCACGGTCTACCGGATGGAAGATCGGGTGATGATCGTCGTCAACGCCTCCAACATCGCCAAGGACTGGGACCACTGCGTGGCCCAGAAGGGAGGCGCCAACGTCCGGATGAAGGATGCCTCCGACGAGACCGGCCTCCTGGCCGTGCAGGGACCCAACAGCGAGAAGAAGCTCCAGCCCCTCTCGTCGGTCAATCTTTCCACCATCCCGTACTACGCGTTCACGGTCGGGAAGATCGCCGGGATCCAGTGCTTCATTTCCCGCACCGGCTATACCGGTGAGGACGGCTTCGAGCTCTACTGCCGTGCCAGCGACACCCCCGCCCTCTGGGACGCCCTCCTCGGCGCCGGCTGTCCGCCCTGCGGCCTCGGCGCGCGCGACTCCCTCCGGCTCGAAGTGGCGTACCCGCTCTACGGCAACGACATCGACGACACCACCACCCCGCTCGAAGCTGGGCTCGGCTGGATCGTGAAGATGGAGAAGGGCGCGCCCTTCACCGGGCAGGAAGCGCTCAAGAAGCAGCAGGTCCACGGCCTCAAGCGAAAGCTCGTCGGCTTCAAGCTCGGCGAGAAGGCGATCCCGCGGCACGGGATGCCGGTGGTCGTGAACGGCAAGCCGTTCGACATCGTGCGGAGCGGCTGCATGAGCCCCACCACCGGCGAACCGATCGGCATGACCTACCTCCCGACCGACCTCGCCAAGGTGGGGACCAAATTCGCGGTCGACATCCGCGGCAAGATGGTGGCGGCCGAGGTGGTGAAGCGCCCGTTCTGGACGAAGGGGTCGGTGAAGAAGAAGTAGTCGGATGCCAATCCGCATCGCCATCCTCACCATCTCGGACGCCGGCCACCGGGGCGAACGCGCCGACGGCTCGGGCGACGCCATCGCGGCGTGGGCCCAGAGGGCGGGCCACGCGGTCGCGGCACGCGCGCTCGTGGCGGACGAGACCCACACGATCGTGGCGCAGCTGGTGGCCTGGGCCGACGGCGGCGCGGTGGACCTGATCCTCACTACCGGCGGCACCGGCCTCACCCCGCGCGACGTGACCCCCGAGGCCACCCGCGCGGTGATCGAGCGCGAAGTGCCGGGGGTCGCCGAGGCACTGCGGATGACGGCGTATCCGAAGCTGCCGAGCGCGCTCCTCTCCCGCGGGATCGCGGGGACGCGCGGGAAGACGCTGATCGTGAACCTTCCAGGTTCACCGGGCGGCGTGAAGGACGGTCTCGCCGTTGTGGCGCCACTCGTGGCGCACGCAGTCGATCTCCTCCGTGGCCACAACACCTCCCACTCGTGACCGCACCCACGCGCCTCCTCATCACGATGGACGATCTCGAGACCGCCGTGCGGGTGAACGCGGCGCTCGAAGGGGCGGGGCATCGCACCAGCCTCCTGGCCGCGGTGGACGACTGGCGCGAGGAGCTGCGGCGCGCCAAGCCCGACATCGTCATCTTGACCGGGGGCGCCCACGAACCGCGGACCCAGGCGCTGGCCCGCGCGGCGCGCGACCAGGAGACCGGGGTCCTCCCCCTCGAGCCGGGGATGGACGTGGTGGCCGAGGTGGAGCGGATCCAGCGCCGGCGCGAGCTGCAGCGGGAGACCGGGATCGCCGGCCAGAGCGCCCCGATCCAGGAGCTCCTGGTCCGGATCGAGCAGATGGCGCCGGTGTCGAGCACGGTGCTGGTCCAGGGCGAGTCGGGCACCGGCAAGGAACTCGTCGCCAAGGCGATCCACGACCTGTCGCTCCGCCGCGGCAAGCCGTTCATCGCGGTCAACTGCGCGGCCCTCCCCGAGAGCCTGCTCGAAAGCGAGCTCTTCGGGCACGAGAAGGGCGCCTTCACCGGCGCCGCCGAACGGCGGCTCGGCCGCTTCGAGCTGGCCGACGGCGGGACGATCTTCCTCGACGAGATCGGCGAGATCCCCGCCAGCGTGCAGGTGAAGCTCCTGCGCGTGCTCGAGAGCCGGCAGTTCTTCCGCGTCGGCGGCATCGCCCCCATCAAGGTCGACGTGCGCGTGGTGGCCGCCACCAACCGCTCCCTCCGCGACGCGGTGGGGATGGGGCAGTTCCGCGACGACCTCTACTACCGCCTCAACGTCCTCTCGCTCTACCTCCCGCCCCTCCGCGACCGGCGCGAGGACATCCCGCTCCTGGTCCGCCGCTTCATCCGCGAGTTCTCGGCCCAGCACGACCGGCCGTTCCACGGCATCACCGCCGAGGCGATGCAGCTCCTGATGTCGGGGTCGTGGCCGGGCAATGTGCGGCAGCTCCGGAACCTGGTCGAGTCGATGGTGGTCCTCGGCCACGGCGGCGAGATCCGGGCCAGCGATATCCCGCCCGACATCCTCGAAGGGGCGTCGCGGATGCTCCCGGTCCGGATCGAGGGGCTGGCAGGGGGAAACCAGGTCTCCAACCAGGAGCTGGAGTTCATCCTCCGCTCCCTGATGGACCTCCGGCTCCAGGTGGAGGAGCTGCGCCACCGGCTCGACGATGGCCCCCAGCGGGTCCAGGTGATCGACGTGACCGATACCCAGCCGGTGGCGGAGGTGGAGGTCCACTCCTCCGATGATGCGTCGGAGCGGCCGGCGGGGGACCACCGGCCCTCGGCCTCGGGCCCCATCCTGTACCGGTCCGGGATGTCGATGGCGGAGGTGGAGCGGGCGGCCATCGAGGCGGCCCTCCGGGAGCATGAAGGAAACCGAAGAAAAGCCGCAGAAGTGCTCGGAATAGGGGAAAGGACCCTCTACCGGAAGCTGAAGGCATATGGGCTAGGCTAACCCATTGCCCTGCCGCAACTTGCAAACCACTGTCGCACTTGACGTGACAGGGGTCACACCCGATATTACATCGTCCATTCCCCGGGCTCCCCGGGCCCTCCGGAACCCCCTGATATCGATGTTCGCCGTACTGCCCGAGGCCTGTGTCGGCTGCCTCGCCTGCGTACGCGTTTGTCCGGTCGGTGCCATAGCGGTAGAAGAACCGCTCGTACGGATCGAAGACGACGCCTGTGTCGGCTGCGGCCAGTGTGTCCCCGCTTGTCCCCACGGCGCGATCGCCGCTCACGGGGACTTGGCGCGGGCCGCCGCGGTCGCGGCCGGCGGGATAGGGGCGCTGATCCTGGCGCCGGAAGCGGCGGCGCACTTCTACCCCGCCAAGCCCGAGCAGGTGGTGAACGCCTGTCAGGCGGCGGGATTCCGGGTGGTGACGCGGGGCGTCATCGGCGACGAGCTGGTCGCGATGGCCTACCTCGATCTCTGGGACGACAAGTCCTGGGGCACGCTGATCCGGAGCACGGACCCGGTGGTGGTGCAGACGATCACCCGTGACTGGCCCGAGCTGGTGCCGCACCTGGCGCCGGTCTGCACGCCGAGCGAGGCGGAGGTGCGCTACCTCCGCGCCAAGTACGGTGGGTCGATGCGGATGGTGTACTGCGGCTTCGCGCCGCCGTTCGGCGACCTGGTCGACGCGTCGCTCACCTTCTCCGATCTCGAGGAGCTCTTCCGCCGGCTCGGCGTGACGGTGGGGTCGCAGCCCGACGTCTTTACGCGGATCCCCGAGGAGCGCCGGCGCTACCTCTCCGCGGCGGGGGGAATGCCCCTCGCGATGCTGGCCGAGGTCGGGAAGCCGGAAGTGCGGCGGTTCAAGATCGTCCGGGGGTTGCACGCCCTCTCCGCGCTCGCCCATGCGATGCGCGACGGCTCGGACCTCGGCTTCATCGACATCCTGAGCGCCGAAGGGGCGCTGGACCATCCGCTGGCGGGACCGAAGGAAGAGCTCTTCTGGCGCCGGAAGGTGTGCGAGAACACCGAGCCGCCGCGGAGCCGGTTCCCGGTGTTGGAGGAGGGAGTGATCTCGAGCACCGGGGCCACGTTCGATATCCGGAGCCGCCAGCGGCCGATGGACGAGCGGCAGGTGCAGGAAGTGCTCGACGCCATCGGCACCGGACCGAACGGGAAGGCGTGGGACTGCGGCGGGTGCGGGCATCCGACCTGCCGGAAGTTCGCGGAACAGGTGACCATCGGACGGGCGACGCTCAGGCTCTGCGCCCCGTACCAGGAGCGGCGGGCCAACGTGGCCTCGCGCGAGGCGGCGGTGGACGGGGTGACGGGGCTCGCGACGTACCGGGTGTTCGTGGACCGGCTGCAGAACGAGGTGGAGCGGAGCAAGCGTAGCGGGGAGACTTTCGCCGCGGTGTTCCTCGACCTTGACCACTTCAAGCTGGTGAACGACGGCTGGGGCCACGCGATGGGGAACGCGGTGTTGAAGGCGGTGGGGGCGGAACTCAGGGAAGGGGTGCGTGCGGCCGACCTGGTGTCGCGCTGGGGTGGGGATGAGTTCGTGGCGCTGTTGCCGCGCACCGATGTGGGTGGCGCGGAGCGGGTGGCGGAGATCCTGCGGGAGCGGCTGGCGAATGTGGGGAAGGGGCTGGGGCTTCCGGACGGGGCGGTGACGGCGTCATTCGGGGTGGCGGCATTCGATCCGGAGTCGCCGCCGGTGGGCGACCTGATGGAGCTGGCCGACCGGGCGCTGTACCGGGCCAAGGCAGCGGGGCGGAATGCGATAGCGCGGGCCACTCCACCCCCGGAGCAGGCGAAGAGGATCGACGAATGAAGGGTATTGAGTGTTGAGTGTTGGGTATTGAGGAGTGGTGGCGTTCTCACCCAACACGCAACACACAACACGCAACACTAACGCATCCAGAAGGCACCCACGTGACGCACGCGCCACTGCGGGACGAGGATAGAGAGAAAGAGAAGAACAGCACTCCCGATGTCTGGGGTGTGCGCCGGGCGGAGACGCTGCTGCAGAGCCTGGAAGGGGTGCTCTCGGCCCGGGTGGTGACGACGCCGCTGGGCGAGGTGAGCGAGGTGCACATCCTCGCGAGGCACGGCACCGGCGCCAAGCAGATCGTGCGCAACGTCGAGTCGGCGCTCCTGGCCCAGCTGGGGCTCAAGATCGACCATCGGAAGATCTCGGTGGCGCAGACCGCCGAGGTGAGCCCGATCGACATCCTGGAGCAGGACGCCGTGAAGCAGCGGGCGCTGCAGCGGGCGGTGCTGTTCGACAACTGCCGGGTGGTACCGGGGCGGAAGCACCGGATCGAGGTGCACGTGAGCCTGACGTTCGACGGCAAGACGGCGGCAGGGATGGAGGAGTGCGCCGACACGCCTCGATCCGGCTCTTCGGCGTGTCGGCGCACTCCTCCAACCCAGCCGCCGTCTTGCCGTCGAACGTCAGGCACACGTGCACCACGATCCGGTGCTTCCGCCCCCGTACCACCCGGCCGGTG